>NZ_JBLOUI010000018.1:0-44394 GCF_047807365.1 Peptacetobacter sp. AB800
CTAAAAGAGGATTAATAAGTTGCTTAGATTATTATATGAAATTGAACCGCGGAGTGCCGAACGGCACGCTCCGTGGTGTGAGAGGGGCTACAAGTTAGCCCCTACTTAATTCTAATTTAAAATAATACCCCTCTAGCTCTCCAGGCTTCGACGCCTCGTACATTAAACTAATACATTTAAATGTTACGAGGCGTCTGTAGGTTGTCGAATTGAGAGGGGTATTTATTTTAAAATTTACCAAAGAATAATCTCTGCAAAATATTGCATACAGCCATTATTTAATAAATAGAGAATTATTTTATATAGTAGAAAAAATTCTGTTTAAAATATATAATAAATATAATGAAATAAAAATCTGCGAAACATTTAATATTAAAAATTGTGTTTGATATATAAAATTATAATGTGTATATAAATTTGTGGGGAGTAAATTTATGATAACAGTAAGAAAATTAAAATTAACGATAATTAATGATGATGAAACAAAAAGAAATGAACAATATAAATTTATAAGAGATTCACAATATGCTCAGTATCAAGGATTAAATTTGGCTATGAGTGTATTAACAAATGCTTATTTATCTGCTAATAGAGATATAAAGAGTGATTTATTTAAGGAAACTCAAAAGAACTTAAAAAACAGTAGTTCTATATTTAATGATATTCCTTTTGGAAAAGGAATAGATAGTAAATCATCTATAACACAAAAGGTGAAACAAGATTTTAGTATCGCTATAAAAAATGGATTAGCTGGAGGAGAAAGAAATATAACAAATTATAAAAGAACTTTTCCTTTAATGACTAGAGGAAGAGATTTGAAGTTTTCTTATAAAGATGATTGTTCAGATGAGATAATAATAAAATGGGTTAATAAAATAGTGTTTAAGGTGGTAATTGGCAGAAAAGATAAAAACTATTTAGAATTAATGCATACGTTAAATAAGGTGATTAATGGAGAATATAAAGTTGGTCAATCGAGCATATATTTTGATAAGAGCAATAAACTGATATTGAATTTAACTTTATATATACCAGAAAAGAAAGATGATGACGCTATAAATGGTAGGACTTTGGGGGTAGATTTAGGGATAAAATACCCAGCCTATGTATGTTTAAATGATGATACTTTTATACGCCAGCATATTGGAGAAAGCTTAGAGTTATCAAAACAAAGAGAGCAATTTAGAAACAGAAGAAAAAGATTACAACAACAATTAAAAAATGTAAAAGGTGGCAAGGGTAGAGAGAAGAAACTAGCAGCTTTAGACAAAGTAGCAGTATGTGAAAGAAATTTTGTTAAAACATATAATCATACTATAAGTAAAAGGATAATTGATTTTGCTAAGAAAAATAAATGCGAGTTTATAAATTTAGAACAATTAACTAAAGATGGATTTGATAATATAATTCTTAGCAATTGGAGTTATTATGAACTTCAAAATATGATAAAATATAAAGCAGATAGAGAAGGTATAAAAGTTAGATATGTTAATCCAGCATATACATCTCAAAAATGTAGTAAGTGTGGGTATATAGATAAAGAAAATAGACCTACTCAGGAAAAATTTAAATGTATTAAATGTGGTTTTGAGCTTAATGCGGATCATAATGCAGCTATTAATATTTCAAGATTAGAAGAATAATATTTATATAATTTTTAAATAATAATGGTTCTATAGGCGATTTAGCGTCTAAAGGTTGAGGTATAAGACAAAATGGTTAAGGTTTCGACCAACTAACTACTTATCCACTCGATAAACGGTAAAAACTCATACTAATATTCTTTATAGATAACGTGGTATGACATTCCAAGAATTATATAAATTGTCGACCTTAGATAATGTAAAATACCTAGGAGATAGACAAAATGAGATATTGCAATAGTTGGATTTGTTTTTTATCAAGAAGGACTATTTTTTACTTTGGAAAATATATGTTTATTTGTAGGTAGACAAATAGTATATCTGTATATGTTGCAATTGCTAGGTTTAATATATAACGTATTTGATTAGAACCATATTGGAATGTAAATAGACAATGCAATCTACTTTGTAGAAATAGAAAATACATTTGATTAGAACCATATTGGAATGTAAATCCGCTCCAACTTAATACGGTTTTCATATTGTTTTTTATTTGATTAGAACCATATTGGAATGTAAATTAGTCATTGTCTGTAATGCAGTTCATATCATAATCGATTTGATTAGAACCATATTGGAATGTAAATCGAATTATAGATAAAAAAGTAAAAGAATTTTTAAATTTGATTAGAACCATATTGGAATGTAAATTCTTTCGAAAAATCTAACGAAGTTGAAATAGTACAGATTTGATTAGAACCATATTGGAATGTAAATCTTCTATATTCTGTATCTGCAGTATAGTATTTTCCGATTTGATTAGAACCATATTGGAATGTAAATGTTTATTTTGATGGTATAGAACTTGACGAAGATGATATTTGATTAGAACCATATTGGAATGTAAATAACGGAGATGATTATTTAGTTCATAATAAATACCATATTTGATTAGAACCATATTGGAATGTAAATTAATAAATGATGGAAGGTATAAATTCGAAAATGCAAATTTGATTAGAACCATATTGGAATGTAAATTTTTATTAAGGTAATTTAATTGTCTTTGTTCTCTATATTTGATTAGAACCATATTGGAATGTAAATATTTTCAATATATTTAGGTATAGTTAAATGTAATTCATTTGATTAGAACCATATTGGAATGTAAATTGAAGAAATATTTAATGATGCAATTATGGTTGTTATTTGATTAGAACCATATTGGAATGTAAATAAATTTATAGTTATCCACGAAACAGATAATACAGAATTTGATTAGAACCATATTGGAATGTAAATCTTATTTTCCCACCCAACGGGGAAGAATACGTGGTTCATTTGATTAGAACCATATTGGAATGTAAATGGTGTTTATGGAGATAGGGGAATATACTAGCGAAGGATTTGATTAGAACCATATTGGAATGTAAATGAATATGATTGGCAACAGATGCAAGAAATACGTTATATTTGATTAGAACCATATTGGAATGTAAATGTTCTAGAAAACTGTAATAAAGTTATAATGAAAGTTATTTGATAAGAACCATACTGGAATGTAAATTATGTATTGCATATTGTTGACCAAGGTCCTATTGAATCTGACTAGAACTATTTTATGACAATTATGCAAATTAATATTTTTTAGCCAAGAAAACCAACATACGAAAGTTTTCTTGGCTATTCTTTTAAATACTATTCCCTAGACTGCATTTGTTCTATCAATGACTGTTGTCTATATTTTCTAATTGACCAAGTTGCCAAAACAAACTCTAAGATAAATAGAACTAATACGAATAATCCCATATCAAATATAGGGAACTGATAAGGAAGTACTCTACCCGCAAAAGCTGCAGTACTTACTTTTCTACATGCGACTATAGAAATAGGAGTACCAACAATCACCGTAACAATTGTTGCAGCAAACAAGTAGCATAGACCTTCAGTTACATACATTTTGTAAAGTTGCTTTTCAGTTAAACCTATAGAGGGTATATAAAATTTTTTCTGTAAATAAGCCCTCTATGGCTTAAACTACCGTTAGGTAGTATAATAGACTTAAAATAATTTATGAATAAATGGCTAACGCCCTTTAAAACATAATATTATTTATTTTGTTGCAAGTCAAGAAAACCAGCTAAAAAAGCCGGCTTTCTTGACTTTTTTAATTATTACAATCTATCTTCATACATTATTGAAAGTTCTCCATAAATATATCCCCAGTTTCTAATAGGCATACTCCATTTTTTGCTTATTTTTTCAACTGATAGATATAGTGATTTTTCTAAGGAAATCTTGTTTGGAAAAACAGTTCTTTTTTATTTATTTTTCTAAGCTGCGAATTTACACTTTCAATGGCATTTGTAGTATAAATTACCTTTCTAGTTTCTGGTGAAAATTTAAATATCGGTATAATTGAA
The DNA here is from genome assembly GCF_047807365.1 of Peptacetobacter sp. AB800. Lineage (NCBI taxonomy): Bacteria > Bacillati > Bacillota > Clostridia > Peptostreptococcales > Peptostreptococcaceae > Peptacetobacter > Peptacetobacter sp. AB800. The sequence goes on from NZ_JBLOUI010000018.1 coordinate 4,007, forward strand.
TCCCAGTTACTAAACCAAGATTTCATAGAATTTGGATATTTTTCATTCCATTTTTCTGAAGTACGTTCTAAATTAGCTAGAGCCTGTTCTTCATTAATGGCATGATATATTGTTTTTAAATCATTAGCAAATTCCTTTCTATCTTTGTATGATACATATTTTAATGTATTTCTAACTTGATGAACAATACATCTTTGATATTCAGTATTTGGAAAAGCGGAGCTTATCGCTTCTTTTATTCCTGATAGTCCATCAGCACAAACGATTAAAATATCTCTTACACCTCTATTTTTTAATTCATTTAGCACAGAAAACCAATACTTAGAGCTTTCAGTATCTCCAATATACAATCCTAGAATTTCTTTGTATCCTTCGGAACTTATACCAAGAATTACATAGACAGCTTTTTTCTTAACAGAACCATTTTCTTTAACAGAGAAATGGATAGCATCTATATATACAACAGGATATACACTTTCAAGAGGTCTATATTTCCATTCTTCGATTTTAGGTATTATTTTATCAGTTACATCTGAAATCATTCCTTCAGATAGTTCAAATCCATAAATATCCTCTATTTGAGAAGTTATATCTCTATTACTCATGCCTAAAGCATACATATTTATTATTTTTTGCTCTATTTCAGAAATATCCTTTTGTCTTTTTTTGACAATTTGAGGTTCAAAAGAGGAATCTCTATCTTGAGGAACATCAATTTCGTATTCTCCCATTCCAGATCTAACTCTTTTTGTTTTATATCCATTTCTTGAATTGGTATTTTCACCACGTTCATATTTTTCATATCCAAGATGCTCATTCATTTCAGATTCAAGCATCTCTTGAATAGTATCACCTAAAAGATCTTTAAGTGCATCCTGAATGTCTTGAGCGGTTTTAATTTCATATGTTTTAATTAGCTCCGCTATTATATTTTTCTTTTCTGGATTTAATGGTTCTCTTTTCTTTCTGCCCATAAAAAATCGCCTCCTATGATTAATTTGATATTACCATAGAAGGCGATTAAATTTACAGACTTTTTTTCATATACTCCCTATAGAACGTAAAATACTATTTTCTACCTTCCTAGATATTTGATTAGATAAAGTTGTATTAATTAGATTAATAACACCAAATAAGAAAATTAACCAAGATAAAATTTGTAACCCACCAAATGAAACATCATTAACTATTTTCTCATATTCAACTTGTTCCTTAAACTTATCCAAAGATAAATTATTACTTTCTACAACAATATTATCGAGTGCTTTTTCTACAGATTTTTCTTTTTCAGGGTCTATTACAACACTCCAAGAATAATTATAATTATCTATATTTGGAAATGCTTTATCAAAAATTGATTTTGGAGCAAAGAATTGAGTTGAGTCAGTAGCCAACTTATCATGTCCATTTGTTACTTTAAGATGATCATAAAGACCTGAAACTGTTACTGTAATAGATTTTTTATCTAAAATTAAATTCACTTTAGAACCTACCTTTATTTCTGGAAAGTGATTAGATATAAGCTTAGCTACTAAAATACTATTAGAATCAGTAGGCATTTTCCATTCTATAAGATAGTCTTGTATTTCAGAAAATTTTTCATCAGTGATAATATCACACATTCCAGCGATACCAGAAGAAGTTTTAGAACTTGTAATCCTAGCAAAAACAGCTTGTCGATCTTTAATAACATTTGTAACTCCATCAATAGATAATATTTTTTTCTTTAAATTATCATTCAAAGGATTACCTGATGAGAAAATCTCTTGTCCTTTTCTATTTACTTTATAATTCATTAATTGTATCTCTTATATCCGTATTACATATACGTTTTATAGGATAATAAACTGCTAAAACAGAAGCTCCTACTACAAATAAGAATATAAGCACGAGTGAATTGATAGGTAGCGTCCACTTAGCATAGGCGAAATGAGAAGAAATCAAAAAGTCATAAATAAACTTACTAATAGGCAACCCTATAACACATCCAAGAACACATCCACACAACGAATATGTAAATGCCTCAGATGAAATCATCCTAACTATCTGCTTATTACTAACACCTATAGCACGCATAGAGCCATACTGATTCATTCTTGCACTGACACTCATCGAAATACTGTTCATAATATTTATAACAGAAACCACTATGATAACTGCCAGGAACCCGTAAATAAATAGCTTAAATGCAAGGAAAGTAGCAGATGTATCTTGATCTCTCATATCATTAAAAACATATCTATTATTTAAAAGATTTTCTATTGATAAAATATCTTGTCCAGAAAATTCCCTTGAAGTTTTAATCATAACCAAAGAATAATCTGATATACCTGTAAGAGTTTTAAAAACTTTATCAGATGCGATAAATGTTATTTTTCCATCTGAAGCTCCATCTTGAGAAAATGGGTTAAGTTTTAATCTACCAGCTATCTCAAAATTTTTGCCATTAAGAAGTATTTTATCTCCAATATCTACATTATTTTTATCATCTGATATTACAAGGACATAGTTATCATTTGTAAATAATTTAGATAAATCACTGCCTTTTTCTAGCAAATCGTCTTTTTCAAGACATTCTAAGTCAAAATTTCCGTATGATATTAAATCGGATTTATTATTTACATCTAGATTTTTTCCTAATTTTGTAGGAACATCAAAAACACTTCTACGAGCAAATACTTTCTCAACGCCATTTATTGTCTCTAATTTTGATATTAAATTTCTATCCACCGAATTAGTTCCATTTTCACTTGAAATAGATAAATTATATGAATTTGAGAACTGTGGAACTAAATGTTCTACAAAATCTATCAAAACTGAAAATGATAAGAATAGAATAATGCTCAATGCAAAAGATCCAGACATAAGCCACATATTTTTCTTTCCAGATGTAGCGTGATTAACACCTAAAGCTGTTTCTATTTTAAAAAATCTACTATTAATAGATTTAGGTTTGTTTTCTAAATTGGATGAATTTGTATTAACTGCTGTGATAGGAGAGATTTTAGATGCTTTTTTAGCAGGTGAGTTTGAAGAAATCAACACTGTTACAAGCCCTAAAACAACTCCACTTATTATCCCAATATAGCTAATTTTAAACATTGGTATTGTAGAAAACTCAAAACCTACAAAGTATTTCAATATCCCACATAGTACCCAAGTACACAATATCCCAAATACTAAACCTATTGGAATACCTACCTTACACCAGTTTAAAGCTTCTAATCTTACAAATGTTTTTATCTGCTTTTTACTCATTCCTATGCAGCTCATCATTCCAAAGAACTTTATTCTTCTAACAACTGTACTATTTATACTGCTTGAAATCATAAGTATACTAGCTAAAGAAACTAATATGAATAGGAAAATAGCTACAGAGAATAGATTTTGAACAGTTGAGCTATTTTGCAATAGATAATCAATACTAAAATCGGCATGAGTAGAAGCGAGATTTTCATATTCCATTCTTACACCCATTTCAGCCATACTAAAAATAGCTGTAACTAAGAAAACAGAACAAGTAATACACATTATTGTAAGTCTGTTTTCTCTTTTGTGAATTTTAGAAGATATAGGTATTAAACTAAGATAACTTTTCATAATTAATACCTCCCAAAATCTGTAAGGATACCATCAGATACTTCAATTATTCTATTTGCAGCCTGTGCAATTCCATTACTGTGGGTAATCATAATAATTGTCTGTTTGTATTTTTTAGCAGCATTTTTTAATAAAGTAATAACTTCGCTGCTGTTTTTAGAGTCCAAGTTTCCAGTTGGCTCATCAGCGAGTATTAAATCAGGTCTAGTTATTAAAGCCCTCCCAATAGCAACTCTCTGTTGTTGCCCACCAGATAACTGACTAGGAAGATGATTTCTTCTTTCAGTCAAATTTAATACAGAAAGTATCTCTTCAAGATAGTCCATATCAGGTTTTTTATAGTCCAATAAAATAGGGAAGATTATATTCTGTTCTACAGTTAGCTCTGGAATTAAATTGAAATTTTGGAAAACAAAACCTATATTTCTTCTTCTAAAAACAGTTAGCTTTTCATTATCCATATTAAATATATCGTTTCCATCTATAAAGACTTTTCCAGATGTAGGAGTATCTATTCCACCAAGTATATTTAAAAGAGTACTTTTACCAGATCCAGACTCTCCAACTATTGCTACAAATTCTCCTTTAGAAACAGAGAATGTAGCATCTTTTAAAGCTTCTACTTTTGTATCTCCAGCACCATAAGTTTTAGAGATTGATTTAACTTCTAATAAATCCATATTTATCAACACCTCTCTTTATTTGATACTGAAAGTTTAACATCTAAACATTACTTAGATATTACTTCAATCCTACAATTTTGTAGGAATTGAAAAATTAATAGTGAATTTAGTGTAGTGACCTAAGCTACTATCAACTTCAATAGTTCCATTATGTTCTTCAATTATAGATTTTGCAAGGGGTAGACCAAGTCCAATACCTTGAGTATCCTTAGAAAATCTACTTCTATAAAATCTCTTAAATATGTGATGTAAATCTTCTGGGTGAATTCCACTTCCATTATCCTTTATAATAATTTGTATTATGGTTGGTAATTTTCTCCATTCAACATTGATACTGTTTCCGGATTTTGTATGGTCAAAGGAATTTTTTATAATATTTTCCAATGCCTCAATTATCCAAGATTTATCACATAATATTTCCATATCATCTCCAGTAAATGTTAGGGATTTATTCTCGGATTTAGCTCTATATGAGAAGTCATTTTCTATGGAGTACATTATATCAGAAAGATTTTCAGAGTTTTTTTCAAAGGATAGTGTATCAGCATCAAGTTTAGTTATTTTAAGCAAGTTTTGTACTAGGTTTTCTATTCTGTCTAATTCTTTTTCTGATAGATTTGAAAACTCTTGAATTGTATCAAGTCCATCTGCTTCACCTTGAATTATTCCATTATAAATATTTAAACTAGCAATAGGGGTTTTTAGCTGATGAGATATATCAGAAATTGTATTCTTCAAAAATACTTTGGACTTTTCTTCATTTTTAACATTTGCATTTAATATTGATACTATTGAATTTATCTCGTGAAATAGCCTGTATAGATTTCCCTCGTAATTGCAATCTATTCTAGCATCTTGGTTTCCATTTATATAAGATTGAATCTGTTTGCTTGCATTATTTATAATTTTATTCTGTTTTACAAAATATTTATAAATGAGATATATCATAAGTAAGCCCATAATCAAATAATCAGCCATTATAAATAGATAAGTATTTGATTTAATGCTAAATAATATAAAAAGAGCAGTTACATTAAATACAATTAGAGTGAAAATAAGTTTTTTAAAAAGAGAAAGCACATCTCTGTCTGATAATATATTCATCATATTTTGTTTCTTATCCATAATTTAATCACCTACATTCCATTTATATCCCATTCTTCTTATGGTTACGATATTTGTAGGATTTGAAGGATCATCCTCAATCTTTTTTCTAAGCCTTCTTATATAAACTGTAAGAGTGCTGTTGTCTATAAAGTCGTTGTTTGAATCCCAAAGTTTTCCTAGTATTTGCTCTTGAGATAGGATAATATTTGGATTTTCCATAAATAAGCAAAGTAATTTATATTCTCCAGAAGTCAAATTTAAAGTTTCTCCGTTTTTTGTAACATCTCCATTTAATAAATTTACAGAAATTCCATTTGAATTAAGTACGGTATTTTTCTGATTGAAGTCATTACTTCTACGGATAATAGCATTTACTTTTGATAGGAAAACTGCTAATTTAAAGGGTTTTGTAATGTAATCGTCGGCACCCATATCAAGTCCCATTATTATATCTGTTTCTTCATCAGCAGCTGTTAAAAAAATTATCGGTATTTTTGAATTAAGTCGTATTTTTTCACATAACTGATATCCAGAACCATCTGGAAGAGAAACATCAAGAATTGCCAAGTCATATTTATTGTTTTGCCATAATTTTTCAGCTTCATCTATAGTTCTAGCGTTGTCAACTTCATATCCTTGTTTTTTAAGCGCAAAGGATAATCCACTAATAAGGCTTAAATCATCTTCAACAAAGAAAATTTTACTCATAAAAATTCCTCCTAAATATTTATTAATGATTTTATTATATACTTGAAAAAATTATTAAACAATAAAGCAGACTAAAAAGAAGGATTTTCTATAAACATATAGAAAATTAACAACAAGGTGGTGATATTCATGAAAAAATATCACTTTATTCTTATGGATGTAAGTGGATAAAGAAGATTCTGGATAACTAGAATAGCAATATAACTATAAAGATACAATGTGAGGAAAATTTATGAATAAAAATAATGAATTTAAAGAAAATGATTTAACAGATGAAGCTAAAAAAGGAAAAAGACTATTTATAATAGCGATACTTTGCTTTTTAATAGCATTTGGATTTATACTTTGGGCTGCAATAGTTCAAGACAATAATGTAAAAAATAGCGATATAATTGGGATTGTTGGATTTTTAGGATTTGGTGTAGCTTCTGTAATTGTAATGATAAAAGCATTTCCTCTAATTCTATTGTATGAAAGCGATAGAGTATGGAATGAATACGAGCAAAAGGAATTATATAAAATAAGCTTTGTAAATAGAAATACATTAGAAGAAAAATTAATAAATAAAAAATTTAAGCCGTATAACGGATACTATAAAAGAAAGAAGTTTAGCTTTTTAAAGGACTCTATTACATATTACTTTAGATTTGTAGATACAAAAACAGTAAGTGGATGTGCAAAACGAGAGGTAAATGCATTTAAAAAAATTCATAAAAAAGAAAGAACAAGCTGTCTTTGTTTATTTGCATGTTTAGATGGATTAACTGACAGAGATTTACAAAATGTCAAGGATATTGGTAAAAAGTATATCGTACATGAAAATGTTCTAGATCCTCATCTGCGGGAAAATTATATAGTTGTCGCAGTAGATAAAACTACGGGAGAAGGGTATTTCATGGATATAGGAAAGAAACATAGAATATCTATATATCATCATGGATGCAAAATGATTAAAAAAATTTTATAAAACTTTAAAATATGGAAATACTGTTGCATTAATAATTAATATTTTGCAGCAGTATTTTTTTATTTTGTTATAATTTGGTTATTTTTTATTGATACTATCTAATCAAATAAAAGATATAAAATTTTGAAAGGATGGTATATATGAAAGAATTAATATTAGAAACAAAAAATTTATCAAAAGAATATAAAAATCAAAAGGCGGTAGACAAAGTTTCGTTAAACATAGAAAGAAATACAATATATGGTTTATTAGGACCAAATGGAGCAGGAAAGTCTACAATTTTAAAAATGATTGTTGGTTTATTAAAGCCTACAGATGGAGAAATAATTTTTAATGGAAATATATTGGAAAGAAAAGATTTAAAATATATAGGTTCATTAATAGAGTCGCCAGCACTTTATGGGAATTTAACGGCAGAAGAAAATCTTACAGTATATACAAAACTACTCGGTATACCTAAAACTAGAATAAAAGAAGTTTTAGATATTGTAGATTTGAAAAATACAGGTAAAAAAAGAGCTTCTCAGTTTTCGATGGGAATGAAGCAGCGATTAGGGATAGCAATAGCTCTTTTAAATAATCCAAAATTATTAATCTTAGATGAACCAACAAATGGTCTGGATCCATTTGGAATACAGGAACTTAGAAATCTTATATCTTCTTTTCCTAAAAAGGGGATAACAGTTATATTATCAAGTCACATACTTTCTGAAGTATCTCAAGTTGTGGATAAAATAGCAATAATAAACGAGGGAAAGTTACTTTTTGAAGGAATGCCAGATAAGGATGAAAATTTAGAAGAGTTCTTTACAAATACAATAGTAAAAAATAAAAATATGTAAATAAAGGAGATTTATTATGAATAGAATAGAAGCAGAAATATTAAAGTATAAAAAAACTATGATATCAAAATTAATATTGATTATACCTATATTTTTCGCAGTTTTTTCCATGGTAGTGCAAATAATAATTTCTGAAAATCCAGGAATTAAATTAGATATGGCATCAAAAGAGAGTTGGAAGATGTTTTTGACATTATCATTTAACTTTTGGTCTTTTATATTTATTCCTATGATATCAGCTCTTTTGGCAGGATTAGTTGCAAATCAAGAAAAGAAAGTAGGAAATTACAGAGCACTTTGTTGCCATGAGATTAGACCTTTAAAAATTTGGTTCTATAAGATAATAGGGATGGTAGTATATATGCTAATTGCAACAATAGTATTTATAGCAGTAGAAGTAGTAGCAGGTTCAATGAGTGCTGTAGGAAATATCTCGTTTATAAAAATATTAGTAGCTGCAATAGCTTGTTTTTTAGTATCAATATCAATTTTACCAATACAATTATTCTTTGCTACAAATTTTGGAATGATTATAAATTTAGCTGTGGGATTTGTCGGAATGTTAAGTGGTGTATTAATGGCTCCTGAAAAGTATTGGATACTTAATCCTTACTCATGGGCAACTAGACTTATGTGTCCATTGATAGGAGTTCATCCAAATGGGATAGCATTAAATCAAGGAGATCCACTATTGAATGGTGATGTAATTGGAATAGGGATTATCCTTTCTATGATAAGTTTTTCTATATTATTATTTATAACTGGAAAATTATTTGAGAAAAAGGAATTTAGATAAGGTACAAAAGGAGAGAAAAAATGATTAGTTTTTTAGAGGTTGAATGGTTAAAAACAAAAAGAAGTTTGATAAGGTGGATTGTATTTTTATCTCCAATAATTATCTCTGGATGTGCAGTATCATATCTAATATACAGAAAAGATATTTCAAACTACACTATCTATCAAAGTTTCTTTTCTATATGGTCTGCATGTATAATTCCGATTGGAGTTGGGATTATCACTGGATACCTAATATACGAAGAAAATTTATCTAATAGTTTTAATATAATACTTAGTAATGGGATAAATAGAAAAAAATTTTACTTGGCGAAATTTTTATTTTCAATTATTGCACAGGCTGTGTGTACATTTTTAGCTGTAATTATACTATGCTTGGGAATGAATGTATTAAATTCTAATAATCTAGATATAGCTTTATTTTTAAAAGCAAGTCTATTCAGCATTATAGGAACTCTGCCAATTATGGCAATACATTTAATAATAAGCTTTATATTTGGGATGGGAGCATCTATTGGAGCTGGAATATGTGGCTTTTTAGTAGCAACTTTAATTGGAACAACAGCTATAGGAGATAATATTTGGATGTTTGTACCCTGGTCTTATCCTGTAAAAATGAGTATGATTCCTTATATATTACAAATGAATAATACGGAACTATTAGCACAAATACAGAGTCAAATAAATTTATTATTTTTATTGAGTATAATTTTAAGTGCAATATTCTTAATAGTCGGTGTTATTTGGTATAATAATTGTGAAATAAGAGATAATCGAGGTGACTAAATTGAGTACAATTTTAATTATAGATGATGAAAAAGATTTAGTTAAATTATTGGGAAAAAAGATAAAAGACAATGGTCATGAAGTACTTGTAGCATTTGATGGAGAAGAAGGTATAGAAAAATCAAAGTTAAATCCAGATTTAATTCTTTTAGATATAATGATGCCAAAGATAGACGGATTTGAGGTATGCCAAAAGATAAGAGATAATGTTGTTTGCCCAATTATATTTTTGAGTGCAAGACAAAGCGAAACAGACAAGATAAGGGGATTTAATCTAGGTGGAGATGATTATATTACAAAACCATTTGGACTTAGAGAACTATTAGCAAAAATAGAGGCAAATTTAAGAAGAGAAAAAAGATCTCAATATTTGAATGAAGAAAATAAAAGAAGAAAGCTATACTTTGGGAATTTATCTTTAGATATAAAAGATAGAGTGGTTGAAGTTTGTGGTAAAGATATTCCTCTTACAAAGACAGAGTATGAAATTGTAGAGCTATTGGCATTAAATGCAGGACAAGTATTCACAAAAGAGCAGATTTATGAAAAAGTTTGGGGATATGATAAGGACGGAGATAATACAACAGTTGTTGAGATGATAAAAAAGATAAGAAGAAAATTCTCTACCATAAATGATACAGAACAGTATATATCTACAGTGTGGGGAATAGGATATAAATGGAATAAAAGGTGAAAAATATGATAAATAGCGCATTAGATAATTCAATAAAAAAGAGAAAATCATTAGCAGCTACGTTTAGACGCTCATTTGTACTTATAGTAGTGTTTAGCTTAATTTCAACAATAATTACATATCTGTTATCTATGTTATTGTTTAATTTTGCTCTTAATTCAGAGAAAATAAATCCAGCTAATTATTATGAAAATAAGATTCCAGCCATTGAAAAATATGTAGAGTCTAATGGAATAGATGTTTTAAAAAGGGATAGCGAAACGGAATTAAAGAATATTGTAAAAGGATATGATTTTTTCTATCAAGTTGTAGATATAAATAATGAAGAAAAGTATACAAATTTTGATAAGAAAGTGTTTAATGATAAGAGTGAATTTCAGAAATCAATTAATAAGACAATTCTAAAAAATAATTATTATGTAAATAGTATTCCTATATTTAATAAAGAAGGAAAATTAGAGGGTGCTGTTTTGATAATGTATAAAATCAGCTTGATTGCAGCTAATAGCAATAAAATTCTCCTAAGATTTATTAGTATATTTATAATATTAGTTCCATTTTTATACATTATTTTATTCACTATTATCCTATCTAAAAGAATTGCTAAGAAAATTTCAAGGCCAATAAATATTTTGGTCGATGGGACAAATAAGATAAAAGAAAAGAATCTAGATTTTGATCTTGATTACGACGAAGATGATGAGCTTGGAGATTTGTGTAAGGCATTTTCGGATATGAAGGATGAGTTAAAGGATTCTTTATCAAAGCAATGGCAACTTGAACAGGATAGAGTAGAAATGGTATCTTCATTGGCTCATGATTTAAAATCTCCACTGTCTATTATAAAAATTTATTCTGAAGCGATATTAGATGATAACAATATAAACGATGATACAAAAGAGTATATTGAGGTTATAGAAAAAAATATAGATAAGAGTATATCTCTAGTCCAGCAAATGCAGTACACTTCGGAAATAGATAATTCCAAATTAGAGATAAAAGAATTAGAAATTAATATAAGAGAATTTTTGGAAGAGAAAATAGAGGAATATAAATTGAAAGCAAATCAAAAGAAGGCGAGTGTTGGTTTGTGTGTAAGTACGGATGTACCAGAAGTAATTAATGTAGATGTAGAAAAGCTTGAGAGAATATTGGATAATGTAGTATCAAATAGTATTCAATATATAGATTTTGGTGGAAAAGTAGAAGTAAGTGCTCGTTTTGAAAATGATAAAATAATTTATTGTGTAATTGATGATGGAGTAGGATTTGATAAGGAAGATATCGATAAAGCTTTTGATAAATTTTATCGTGGTGACAAAGCTAGACAAGGTGTACACTCTGGACTAGGGTTGTATATTTCAAAGCAGTTATGTGAGATTTTAGGCGGAGAAATAAAAATATTTAATGTAGAAAAAGGTAGTAAAATAGAATTTTCTCATAAAATATAAGATTTTATAAGAAAATGTGTTGTAAAAAAATTTGTTATATCTCTAAAAATTAACTATAATAGTAACTGGAGAAATTTCAATTAGGAGGGATATAATGGATTTAAAAAATACAGAAGGATTAGAAACTAAGGAAGCCACCACAGTAGCACAATCCAAAGAAAATAAAAATCTAATGACGGAGGGAAATATTCTTAAAACGATACTAGTATTTTCAATTCCGTTGATACTTGGAAATCTGCTTCAGCAGATGTACAACACAGTCGATTCTATAATCGTTGGTAACTATGTAGGAAAGAATGCACTAGCAGCTGTAGGATCGAGTTCTCCTTTAATATTCTTATTAATTGCATTTGGACAAGGTATATCAGTAGGTTCAGGGGTAATAGTTTCTCAAGCCATAGGTGCAAATAATAAAAAAGATATTCAGTTATCAGTTCATACATCTTTAGCGATATCAGTTATTTTAGGTGTTATATTATCTGTTTTAGGATTTATTTTCACACCACAGTTATTAAAAATGATGAATACTCCAGCAGAAGTTATGGTAGAATCAGTAAAATATTTAAGATTGTATTCAATAGGACTTGTATTTAATATTATTTACAATATGGAAGCTGGTATTTTAAATTCAGTAGGTAATTCAAAACGTTCATTATTATACTTAGGAATTGCTTCATCAATAAATATCGTATTGGATTTAATTTTTATAAGAGGTTTAGGCTGGGGAGTAGAAGGAGCTGCAATAGCTACAAATATCAGCCAGGCAATAGCTTTTATAGTAACACTAATATATTTAATGAGGGTAAATGCAAACTATAAGGTAACTCTTTCAAAAATAAAAATGCACAAAAGTGTTGCAAAAAGACTGATAAAGGTAGGACTTCCAACAGGGATACAAAATATGATGATATCACTTTCAAACGTGTTAATTCAGTCTAGTATAAATGTGTTTGGACCTATTGCAATGGCAGGATTTAGTGCATATTTAAAAATAGATGGGTTCAATATATTGCCTGTTTTAAGTTTCAGTATGGCAAGCACTACATTTACAGGTCAAAACTACGGTGCTGGAAAAATGGATCGTGTTAAAAAAGGAATGTGGCTTACATTAGTAATGTCGATAATTTATACTATATTAACAGGCATATTGTTGTTAGAGTTTGATAATCAAGTTATACGGTTATTCTCACAAGAAAGGGATGTAATAGAAGCAGGAGTAAGAGCTATGAAATATTTCTGCCCATTCTATATGTTCTTAGGAATACTACATTCACTAGCAGGAACAGTAAGAGGTTTAGGAAAAACTGTTCCACCGATGATAATTATATTTATATCATTATGTCTGTTTAGGGTTATTTGTATATTATATGTAATACCAATGACTAGTATAGATTATGTATATGTACTTTATCCAATATCTTGGTTAATAGGTGCTATATTAATGGTAGCTTACTTTATAAAATCAAAACCATTCAAGAAAAAAACTACAATATAAATTTGCTACTAAAAAAGAGTGAATAAATCAAAATTTATACGTTAATAACTCTCGGGGATTGAAGTCATAGACAAACTCCTCTCCAGGCAATCAAGTTGCATTGTCGAGTTCGTTTTGTCTATGACCTTCAATCTACCAAGTTAGCTATTATCTCTATAAATTTTGATTTTATCCACTTTTTTAGTTAGTAAATTTTAATTTATTATTGATTTTAAGTATTTTTTAAGTATCTTACTCAAATAATCTTTTCCTACAGAAACATCCTCACTGTTAAGCACTTCAAGGAAAGCCGGATCTTCTATTAGCATCTCACTTATAAATCCTAGCAGCTTCCTATTCATATTAAGGTGTTTATCATCAGGTAGAAGCATTGTAATTATACAACTAATCCCTTTAAAATACTCATTTTCAAAAGAATTTCCGTCAGAAATACAAACCGACATTCTAATATGTTTAGTACCAGATGTCTTTGTATGGAATAGAGCAAATCCCATTTCAGGGAAGACCTGAGTAGCAATTTTTTCTCTAGCAACTATGTCTGACAGTATTATTTCTGAGTTGTCATCAGAATCAATTAATTTATCTCTTAAAACATCTAAATATTTTTCAAAATCTATATCTCTAGAAATAGATATTATATTGAAGTTTTCTAAAATCATTTTCATATGAGCAGTTAGGTTGTGAATTAAATCTAATTGATTGTAAAAGTCTAACCTATCTTCTGATTTATCTGGAGTTATTTCATATCTTCTTATATTTGCGTCTATATTTTTTATATCTGAATCAGTTATTAGAGGATTTATGAAAATAATATCGGCTCCATCAGGGACTTCCATATTTATATTTGAAACAAAGAAGTCCGTTTTTCTTATTGCATTTGAATCTATATCACCTTTTCCGTAAGTTTCTATAGAAATCCTATTTCCAAATACTTTTTCTAATTTTGTTTTTATAAATCTGGAGATACCTATACCACTTGCACAGACTACACCTACGTAAACAGTTCTTTTAGATAAGTTGTTCTGTTCAAGTCTAACCACTGCAGCTCCAAAGTGAACAGCCAAGAATCCTGTTTCAGACTCAGGTACTTTTAAATTTAATTTATCCTCCAGCATTGCGGTTACGTTTTTACATTTTTCAAATATATCAGGGTAGTCGCTTTTAATTTGGTCTAGTAGAGGGTTTCTTATTGCAAGTCCATTTGTAAGTCTTACTAGTGTTGGTTGCATATGTGCGATAAGTCCATCTATAAATGCGTCGTCCTGTTCAAGAATGTATGAAATATCTGGATCATATGATTCAATCATTTCATAAACAAGAGAAACAAGAGTATTATTTCTTCTAGAACCTTTAGAACTAGAAGTATTTTGCATTTTAGATGCCCTAATATGAAGGCATATATACGTAACTTCTATCTCAGGTATTTCTATGTTAAACTCTTTTTCAAGAGAAGAAGCTATTATCACAGCAAGAGAGTAATCTCTGTCGTGCTCGATATCTTCATCTAATCTGCTATCTGGATCAATTATCTCATTGTGCATTATTCTGTTGATTGCAATGGTTATGTGAATTACAAGTCCTGCATAAGAGCTATCTGTAAGGTTTGAAATCTGTTCGTTATTTAGATTGATTAAACAAGAGATAACTCTCTTCATAATATCTGTGTCGAGCAAGCTATATATATTTTTGCTGCTCTTGTTTTCTATTAATTTGATTAAATTGCTCTCTCTCATAGTGTTTTTATCGTTTTGAGTTAGTTTGTAAGATGATGTATATTCATCTATAAATGCCGTTAATGCTTTTCTATACGCTTTTTCTTTACCTTCAAGGTAAATTCCAAATCCTTGTTTTCTAACCAACGATAACTTAAACTTATCAAACCACTTTGCAACTTCATCAAGGTCATTGCTGACAGTTGCCTCACTTACACCTAACATATTTGCATAGTAGAATAGTTTTTGTGGCTCGCTTTCTTTTAATAATTCTAGTATTAGTTTTTTAATACGCTCATCTTTATTAGAAACATCTAAAGTATCATCTGCCATAAGTAGGGCAGTTAATTTTTCTTTGTCAGATTTATCACCCTCAATCCAAACACCAGTACCGGCTTTAGATTGGAATGATAAATTGTATTTCTTTAACGATGATTCTATATATTCAAGCTCCCTTTGAACAGTTCTCTTGCTGACACCAACGGAATCTGCAAGATATTTAACTGAAACAGGAGAGTCTTGCATTAGTAGATTTAAGGTAATTTGTCCAAGTCTTGGAGAAAAATCAGAAATCATAAGCAATCAATCCTTTCTTTTAAATATTGTAAATTATTTAGTTATTATAATTAAATATAGGTCAATTTTTAATTAGTCATTGTTTTTAATTTTTTCTATTATAGCTTTATACATATTTGAATCCATGAAATTTTCTACTTCTATAATTGTAGCGTATTCGTTGTAATCCCTAGCTTTTGTAGAAATTATCTTTTGGCATATCAATAAATCTGCATCTTCTGGAATTTCATCCACAGGCGATGATGAAACAGATATACCACCTAATCCGTTTTCAATCAGTATCTTTTTAAACATAGATGCAGCCATTACACTAGATCCAATTCCAGCATCGCATACAAATACTATATCTTCAACATATCCAAAATCTGGAAGGTTAAATTTATCCTCAAAAGATGTGTTTATTTCTTCTGATATATGATTTTCAGAGCTTATTTCTACAGTTTTATTTGATTTTATTTCTTTTGATTTATGAATATCTAGTTTTAAAATTACACAAGCTGATATGTAGCTTACCAACGTAGAAGTAGCTATTCCAATTAAGATTGCAAACCAATCAGAAGGCGAACACATCAAGAAAATAGTAATTATTGATCCTGGAGAAATAGCGCCTCTTGCACCTACATGAAGTAGGTAAAATACCAAGTTTCCAGACATTGCCCCTAAAATCAAGGCTATTAGTAGCTTTAAGTTTGACAATATTATAGGGAAGTAGATTTCATGTATTCCACCTATTGCCTGTACTGTCATACAAGATGCAAAGTATTTTCTTCTATCCTTATTTAAAATATAAAATGCTAAAAGAACACCAAGACCAGGTCCAGGGTTTGTTTCTAATAAGAAAAATACAGATTTTCCAAACTTAGCAGCATTTTCAACACCTGCAGGTATTAGGAAACCATGATTTATACTATTATTTAATGAAAAAACTTTAAGAGTTTCTATAATCGAAGTCGTTATAGGAAGTGTTTTTACATCAGTTAAATATTCAATTAAATTTGCAAAAAACAAATCTATATATAAAAAAATAGGTGCGAACACAAAATATGTAAGCGAAACTGTTATAACACCAACAGCACCGAAAAATATATTTTTGCTTATCATTTCAAAGCCAGTAAACTTATCAAATTTTATCTTTTCTTTTAAGTATCTACATAAAAGTCCGCACAATGTACCCATAAATATAGATGCTATAAAAGACGTGTATGCAGAGAAAATAGAAATTGATAGTCCGCACACAGCTCCAGTAAATGCACCTGAATCACCACCGATTTTTTTACCTGCATAATAGGCTAAAATAGTAGGAAGTAGATAACTATAACAAGACTGGCTTACTAGTGCCATTTTTTCATTTGGAAAGAGTCCAGAGTTTGAAAAGGCTAGCGAAATAAATCCAAGCATTATAAACAATGGAAGATTTGCAGCGATTATACTACTATAAAATTTAACTCCCTTAGAGAGAAGTCTTTTTAAATTATTACTCTCGTTCAATAAATTCACATCCTTTAGCTTTAATTTATAAATCTATTAAGTTTAATCAATTATCTTTCTTCTATAATTATACCAATAAAAGTATATCATTAAATTTGGCACTTATCCATAGTGCCAAATAAGGACTTTGTTTAAATTGAAAATGTTATCCTCGTGGAATTATAATATAGACATAGAGATAAGGGAAACAAAAAAATAAAATAAAAAATAAAGAAAACGGAAACTTAGACTAAATATAAAATTAATGGAGGAAATAAAAATGTTATTTGGATTTGGAAAGAAGAAAAAAGCTCAGCAGGAAGTTAAAGATATAAAAAAAGAAGTTGTTGAAAAGAAACCCTTATTAATGAAGGAAAACATAGTGCTAAATTGTGAAAGAATGGAAAAAAACGACACTATAAGAAAAGTTGGTCAGATACTTGTAGATTCTGGATATGTTAAAGAAGACTACATAGAAGGAATGTTAGAAAGAGAGCTTACTTTCTCAACTAATATGGGGAACTGCATAGCACTTCCTCATGGAACAAACAATGTTAAGAAAGAGGTTTTAGCATCTGGGATAGCAGTTCTTACATTCCCTGAAGGAACAGACTGGGGTGGAGAAGATGTTAAGTTAGTAATTGGTATAGCTGGTGTTGGAGATGAACACTTAGAGATACTAGCAAATATAGCTACTAAATTAGTAAGCATGGAAGAAGTTGACAAACTAGTTAACGGAAACAGTGTGGATTTAATATACGATACATTTATGAAGGAGGACTAATCGATGATAGTTACAGTTACAATGAATCCAGCGATAGATAAAACTGTCGACATTGGAAAATTTGAACACGGTGGACTTAATAGAATAAAAAATGTTGAAATCGATGCTGGTGGAAAAGGAATAAATGTTTCAAAAACAATAAAAGAACTTGGTGGAGAAACAATAGCTACAGGATTTATAGGTGGCACTGCAGGTCAGTTAATAGAAAATGTACTTAATGAAATGGGTATAAAAAACGACTTTGTAAAAATAGAAAGCCCAACTAGAACAAATACAAAACTAGTTGAAGAAGGTGGAATAGTTACAGAGTTAAACGAACCTGGACCAGTTATAACAGAAGAAGCTATGAAAGAACTTTTAGCTAAGTTAGAAGGATATGCATCTGAAGAAACTTTATTTGTACTTGCAGGAAGTGTTCCAGCTAGTGTAGATAAAGGTATATATGGAAAAATAGCAGATGCAGTTCACGCAAAAGGAGCAAAAGTGTTTATAGACGCTGATGGAGAATTGTTTGTAAAATCTCTGGATTCTAAACCAGATTATATAAAACCTAATAATGTAGAACTTGCAGAATTCTTCGGTGTAGAAGGAGATATAACAGTTGAGGATACTGTAGGTATGGCTGAAAAATTAATGGCTAGAGGAATAGAGCATATAGCTGTATCTATGGGAAAAGACGGTGCAGTATTTGTATCTAATGAAGAAAAATTCAAATGCAAGGGATTAAAGGTTAAAGCACATTCTACAGTAGGTGCTGGAGATGCAATGGTTGCAGCTATTTCTTATGGAGTAGAGAAGGGACTTTCTTATAGAGAAGCAGCAAAACTAGGTGTTGCAACATCTGCAGGAGCTGTTACTACTATAGGAACAAAACCACCTACAAGAGAAGTTGTAGATGAACTTTTAGCACAGGTTGAATGTGAAGAAATATAAGCTATCAATAATAAAAAATTATAGATAAAAACTTAGGAGGAATTTGAAAATGAAAACAAGAGCAGTACGTATGTATGGGAAAGAAGATTTAAGATTAGAAGAGTTTGAATTACCAAAAATAAAAGACGATGAAATATTAGTTAAAGTAATGAGTGACAGTATATGTATGTCTACATATAAATTAGTTGAACAGGGTAAAAAACATAAAAGAGCTCCACAGAATATAGATACAAATCCAGTAATAGTAGGACACGAATTTGCAGGGGTTATAGTTGAAGTTGGTGAAAAATGGAAAGATCAGTTTAAACCAGGACAGAAATTTGCTCAGCAGCCAGCATTAAACTACAAAGGAAGACTAGATTCTCCAGGATATTCTTATGAATTCTGCGGTGGTGCTTGTACTTACTGCATAATGCCTCACGAAGTTATGGAATTAGGATGCCTTCTTAACTACGATGGAGATTCATTCTTTGAAGCATCATTAGGAGAACCAATGAGCTGTATAATAGGTGGATACCACGCAAACTACCACACAAATAAGAAAAACTACAACCACGCTATGGGTACAAAAGTAGACGGTAATATATTAATAATGGGTGGATGTGGTCCAATGGGACTTGGAGCAGTTAGCTACGGACTACAGTTCGAAAATAAACCGAAGAGAATAGTAGTTACTGATATAAGTGACGATAGAATAGCAAGAGCAAAATCTGTTATACCTGAGGAAAAAGGTGCAGAAAAAGGAATAGAATTAAAATATGTAAACACAGCTAAAATGGAAGATCCAATAAAAGAATTAATGGATTTAACTGATGGACATGGATTTGATGATGTATTTGTATATGTTCCAATAAAAGAAGTTGCAGAAATGGGAGATAAATTATTAGCATTTGACGGATGTATGAACTTCTTCGCTGGACCAACAAATAATCAGTTCAGCGCTGAAATAAACTTATACAACTGCCACTACACAAGTACTCATATATTAGGTACAACAGGTGGAAATAACGACGACCTTATAGAAGCTAATGACTTAGCAGCTAAAGGTTTAATAGAACCAGCAGTTATGGTTACTCATGTAGGAGGAATAGATAGTATAGCAGATGCTACACTTAACCTACCAAACATACCAGGTGGTAAAAAACTTACTTATACTCAGATAGACATGCCTCTTACTGCAATAGATGATTTTGAAGAATTAGGAAAAACTAGTCCACTATTTGCTAAACTTGATGCAAGTTGTAAAGCTCATAGAGGATTATGGAATGCAGAAGCAGAAAAAATATTATTCGACCACTTTGGTGTTGAATACTAAAATTTTGTAAGCCTCTATTCAAATTTTTATATAGACTGTGAGTTTTGTTGTTTTGTTCATAGTCGAAATTCTATCTAAATGATGCCGCTTCGAAAAAAGTTTTTGAGGCGGCATTTCTTATTGATGAAAATAATATGAATTATGTTATACTTTATATTGAGTGGAATTATAATAATTTTTATTTTTTTTATTTTATAAGGAGAGGAAAAATGATAATAACGGTATCTTTTAATCCTGCTATTGACCAGACAATAGATGTCAAAAATTATGAGTATGCAGGGATGAACAGAATTGAGCATTTTGAAGTAGATGCGGGTGGAAAAGGAATTAACGTCGCTAAAAACTTAAAGATTTTAGGTGAGGAGCCTACAGCACTTGGATTTATTGGAGGTAGAACAGGTCAGACTTTTAAAGAGATGATCAGCAATTTACAGATAAGAAACGATTTTACTTATATCTATGGAGAAACTAGAATTAATACCAAAATTGTAGAAGAAGACGGAACTATAACTGAGTTTAATGCAGCAGGTCCTGAAATTTTACAAGACCGTATAAATGAGCTTATGATAAAAATAGACGGATATGCTACAGAAAACACATTATTTGTTATATCTGGAAAAGTTCCTCCAGGAGTGGATGCTAATGTGTTTAAGAATATAATCAAATTAGCTCATAATAGGGGTTCTAAGGTGGCAGTAGACTCAGCAGGTGCATTATTTGCTAAGGCTGTTGAAGAAAAGCCTGAGATTATAAAAGTTAAGCTTAAAGACATAGAAAGAGTTCATGAAAAGGAAAATATGAACGACGAAGAAATAGTAGAAGTAGCAAAAAAATACATAAACGACGGAATAAAATACGCTGCTATATCTATGGGTGAAAGAGGTGCAATTTTTGCAAATGATAAGGAAGTGTTCAAGTGTAGCTTTGCAAAAGTTAAGACTCATTCCACAGTAGGTGCTAGTGATGCACTTTTAGCAGGATTTGTATACGGAATAGAAAATAGAATGGAATTTGAAAAAACTGCTAAATTAGCCACTGCTATGTCTGTAGGTGCTGTTATGACAATAGGTACAAAACCATCATCAAGAGAGATGATAGAAAAATTATATGGAGAGATAAAAGTGACGAAATTTTAAATTTACTATTGACAGTGAAGTTTTTAGATGATAAAGTTTAATCATCAACTTAATATTATCATTAAATGATAGAGGCGCGGTACTTATCAGTACATAATAACTTAAGCAGGGCAGCTGTTATTATCGAAAGGAAATACCGCCGAAGTTCAGATTTTGCACCGAAATCTGTTCTGGGGTATCGTAGAATATGCGATACACTGTCACATCGAGTGGAGCGCTATCTTGGTTAAATAAAAGGACTTCCCTTTTTAAATTGTAAATACAGCCATAAATGCTATATTCTTTGTGATATATCATTTGTGGTTTTTTTATTGTTTTAAAATGGGAGGATTTATAAATGAGAAATTCGAAAAAATTATTTAGAATCATGACGATGTGTCTTATGATTGTCATGATGATGTCAGTAACAGTATTTGCGGAAGGAGAAGCGACTGAGTATGTACCAAAATTATACTCTACAGCTTGGGCACTTGTTCCGCCAGTAGTTGCAATAACACTAGCACTTATAACAAAAGAAGTTTATAGTTCATTATTCGTAGGTATAGCAGTTGGTGGTATATTCTACGGAGGTGGAAATTTTGAAAGAACAATAACACATGTATTAAACGACGGACTTATAGGAGTTCTTTCAGATCCATACAATGTTGGTATATTAATATTCCTAGTTATATTAGGGGCTATGGTAAGTTTAATGAACAGAGCAGGTGGTTCTGCTGCATTTGGTAGATGGGCAGGACAGCATATAAAAACAAGAGTTGGTGCTCAGATAACTACTATAATATTAGGATGTTTAATATTCATAGATGACTACTTCAACTGTTTAACAGTGGGTAGTGTTATGAGACCTATAACAGATAAACACAATGTATCTAGAGCTAAATTAGCTTACTTAATAGATTCAACTGCCGCTCCAATATGTATAATCGCACCAATATCATCTTGGGCAGCTGCAGTAACTGGATTTGTTCCTGGTGAAGATGGTCTTTCAGTATTCGTTCAGGCGATACCATTTAACTTCTACGCATTATTTACAATAATAATGATGTTAGGTTTAGTTCTTTTAAAAGTGGACTATGGCCCAATGAAATTACACGAAGATAATGCTAAAAAAGGAGACATATTCACAACAGGAGCAAGACCATATGCTTACAATGAAGATGATGGTAAAAAAGAAAATACTAAAGGTCATGTTTTAGATCTTCTTATACCAATATTCTCTCTTATAATATTCTGTGTAATTGGTATGATATACACAGGAGGGTTCTTCTCAGGAGAAAGTATAGTAACAGCATTCTCAAATGCAGATGCTTCAGTTGGTTTAGCACTAGGAAGTTTCTTCGCACTAGTTGTTACAATACTACTTTATGTACTTAGAAAAGCTCTTACATTTAAAGAATGTATGGATTGTATACCAGAAGGATTTAAATCAATGGTTCCAGCAATAATGATATTAACATTTGCTTGGGCTTTAAAAGCTATGACAGATAGTTTAGGAGCAGCTCCATTTGTTGAAGGAATAATGAAAGGTAATGCAGAAGCTCTAATGAACTTCTTACCAGCAGTTATATTCTTAGTTGGATGTTTCTTAGCATTTGCTACAGGTACATCTTGGGGAACATTTGGTATACTTATACCAATAGTTGTTGGTGTATTTGCTAATGACCATCAGATGATGATAATAGCTATATCAGCTTGTATGGCTGGGGCTGTATGTGGAGACCATTGTTCACCAATATCAGATACTACAATAATGGCATCTGCTGGATCTCAGAGTGACCATGTTAACCACGTTTCAACTCAGTTACCATATGCTATGACAGTAGCTGCAATATCTTGTATAACTTATGTAATAGCAGGATTTACAAAATCAGCAGTTATATCATTAATATTTGGAGTTATAGCAGTTTTAGGAACATTAGCATTTATAAGAAGTAGAGAAAAAGCTAATGGAACTTATATAGAATAAAACCACGATTAGATATATGATTGAATTCAGATAAGATTAAAGTTGATGAGAGTTTGATTGTTAATAAGCTTGTTAGAATTTTTTAATTGATTTATTGATTAAGAAATTAAAATATAAATGATTCACTAACCAAAAGGAACCGATAGAACTGGGAACTCTATCGGTTCTTTTTATGTATATTTATAGTATGAGGGTTGTCATTCTTCTTTAAATATATCATTCCCCTCTCCAGGCTTCAGCTACGGCAATTTTGCCTCCGCCTGCAGATTGTCGAGGGGATACGATATATTTAAAGAAGAAATAGACAACCCTTATATTATAAAAATATACATAAATAAGAACCTTCAATCGTTTTTAATATAGCTACGGCGAATACCTCCGCTTGGAGATTGGAGAGGTGGATAAATATAAATATTTTCGTTTGAAATGAGTAATTGTATTTTTATTGGGAATATATATATTAAAAAGGGGGATAGTGTTTATATAAAGAATGGAGATGAAAAAGCGCAGGTTCTTTATATAAGTTCAAAGGCATTAAATGAACCTATATCTTGGGCTGGACCTATAGTTATGAATTCTAAAGAAGAAATTAAAGAAGCTTTAGATGAGCTAAATAAGGGTATATTTATAAAAGAAAAGTTAGAATATTAATTAAAAAATAGAATAAAGATAAAGAAAGAATAGAATAAAAATAAAAAAGGAGAGATCGTTATGATAAGAATAGAATATCAAGCAGATAAAAAGAGAGCAGTTGCTTTAGATACAGATAGAGAAGATAAGAGAGTTGGAAAGATAAAATATGTTGAGCAGGACGGAAATTGGGTAGTGAATAGTACTTTTGTCCGTCCAGATTATACAGGTCAGGGAATAGCAGGTCTTTTATTAGCAGAAATAGTTAAGCAAGCTAGAGAAAAAGGTGTTAAAATAGTACCTGAGTGCTCTTATGTTGAAAGTGCTTTTGAGAGAAAGGAAGAGTACGCTGACGTTTGGGCAAAATAAGTATTTTGAGAGGTAAAGTATTATAAATGAAGTTAAATGAATTTAATAAGCAGAGAACTGAGAAATTAAAGGGGAATTTAAAGGCCGTGGTGTTTGATATGGACGGTCTTATGTTTAATACAGAGTGGCTTATAAAGTATTGTTGGGATGTTACAGGAAAAGAAATGGGATATGATAACTTTGGAGATAATATATACAATACTTTAGGTATGAACTACAACAGAAGAAGAGAGTATTTTTTAGATAAATACGGAGAAGACTTTGATTTTGAAGGTTTTACGGATAGATATAGAGAGGTATCAGCTGATTATTTAGCAAAAAATGGAACTCCGGTTAAGAAGGGGTTAATTAATATTTTAAAGTTTTTAAAAGAAAATAAAATAAAAATGGCTGTTGCTACATCTTCTAGTAGAAAGTATGCTATGTCAAAAATATGCGATGTGGGTATTGAAGGATACTTTGATACGATAATTTGTGGTGATATGGTGACTAAATCAAAGCCAGATCCACAGATTTATAAGATGGCATGTGATGGTTTAAGCGTTGATTATGCAAGTTGTATAGCATTTGAAGATTCTCCAAATGGGATAAGATCAGCATATGCAGCGGGAATGAATCCTATAATGATTCCAGATTTGTTGGCTGATGCACCAGAAGAAGTGGAAGAGATGCTACTTGCAAAGCTAGAGGATTTGGATGAAGCAGTAGAATTTTTAAAAAAAGAAATTTTATAAAAGATAAAAAATAAGCCTCCTAAGACATTGGTCAAAGGAGGTATTTTTTATTTTTGTTCTTCTTTGTCGTCATTTCCATATAGGAACATAGGTACAGAGTTGAATATATGTTTATCTCCAACTACTAGTAAAGTATCTCCCTCCATAAATTCTATATATGGCCCAGGAGAAATTATAAGCTCGTCGTTTCTCTTGATTGCTACTATTGTACCACCAGTATTTTGCCAGAACTTAGTTTTTCCAGCATCCTGACCGATATACTTACATTCTTTAGTAAGCACAAACTGAGCAGGAAC
This sequence comes from Peptacetobacter sp. AB800, assembly GCF_047807365.1. Lineage (NCBI taxonomy): Bacteria > Bacillati > Bacillota > Clostridia > Peptostreptococcales > Peptostreptococcaceae > Peptacetobacter > Peptacetobacter sp. AB800. Next base: position 29,053 of record NZ_JBLOUI010000018.1, read on the forward strand.
AAGAGGGTTTATTATCTCGAGTCTGTTTGAATAATCTAAGATTTTATTGATTGTATCTAGAATATTGTCTTCGATTTTAGATTTTGCATCTAGAAGATCGTACAAGTCTGACTTATAAGATGAGATATTTGTAAGGTCCTGATATTTTTTAATAAAAGAAGATGCTTTAGCAGATGAAAGTACTATAACACCCTTTCCTTTAATACTTTTGACAACTCCTATGTCTTCAAGTATTTTCACAGAACGTCTAACTGTTTCTGGAGATACATTGTATTTTCCAGCTAGAACAGAACGACCATATAAAATTGAATTTTCTTCTACTTCACCTGTATATATCTTATTTGCTATATCTAGAGCGATTTTTTGATATATCGGCATTGTGTAATTACTATCCATTAAATCACCCACTTTTAAATAATTATAATACTTCTATTTTATAATATTTTAACAAATTTGTCTAGATATTGGCAACAAATAAAAATGTAACTATGTAAATATTTTAAAATAAAAAAGGCGAAATAATAGAAAATGTAAAAAATTCGTATTAAATCGCCTTCAAAAAATTAATATTTAAATGTTCAATAGTTTAGAGTATATACTATTTTTCAGCAGCAACTACACTCATTTCAACAAGTAGATGTTCTCTAGCAAGTCTAGCTTCAACACAAGCTCTAGCTGGTTCGTGTCCTTCTTCTACCCATGCATCCCAAACAGAGTTCATCTGTTCGAAGTCTTTCATATCTCTTAAGTATATTGTTACAGAAAGGATATGTTTTTTATCTGATCCGTAGTTTTCTAATAATTCTTCAACTTTAGCAAGAACACCTTTAGTCTGTTCTATTATATCTCCTTCTCCGCAAGTCTGTCCGCATAGATATATAGTATCTTTGTGTTTTACAACTCTGCTCATTCTTCCAGTGCCTTCAAATCTTTTTATTGACATAATTTCGCCCTCCTTAAAATAATATGCTATAAAATTATAATATATATGTAAAAAATAATCTAGTCCAAGAATAAAAAATAATAAACTAATAAACAAAAAATAATTGAGAAAAATAAATTAAAATTGTATTTAATTGAGAATTTTTATCGTGGAAAACGATGTTTGACAATATTTAGCGCATAAATCTTAAAAGTTTAAAAAATTGTGTAACTTGACATTAAAGAGGGTAAAATATAAACTAATAAAGGAGTTTGATTTTAATATATAGATTTTACGGTTTGCATATGTAAATAAAAAATCCTATATTGAATCAATTAAATTCGAGATTATTTAAAAGGGATTAAAATATAATTTTAAAATGGAGGAAAAGTATGGAATCAAGTAACAGATTAAAAGGTGTATTCTTTATAATACTATCTGCAGCTGGGTTTGCGGGAATGTCTGCTTTTGTAAAATTAGCAGGTGATTTACCGAGCTTTCAGAAGGTATTTTTCAGAAATTTAGTGTCTACAGTAATGGCACTTTATCTAATAATAAAACATAAGGGAAGTTTTACAGGAAAGAAGGAAAATAGAAAGCTTTTACTTATGAGATCACTATTCGGAACTTTAGGAGTGATATTCAACTTCTATGCGATAGACAAGCTTATACTATCAGATGCTAATATGTTAAACAAGATAAGCCCATTCTTAGTGGTTATCTTAAGTGCTATCTTCTTAAAAGAAAAAATAAATATAAAGCAAATTTCAATGATAATGATTGCATTTGTAGGTGCGTTATTTATAATAAAGCCTACATTTAGCGTGCAAATAGTACCTTATTTAGCTGGTATACTTGGAGCTATATCTGCGGCATCTGCGTATACTTGCCTTAGAGCTATAGGAAACAAAGAAGATTATTATACAATAGTATTCTTCTTCTCAGTATTTTCTATAGTTTCTATACTGCCAATAGTGGTTATGGTTTATGAACCGATGACATTAATGCAACTTGTATATATGCTTATGGCTGGTGTATGTGCTAGTATAGGACAGTTTGGGATAACACTGGCATATAGATTTGCTCCAGCGAAAGAGATTTCTATATTCGACTATACAAATATAATATTCTCAGCAATTTTAAGTATAGTTATATTTGGTGCGTATCCAGATAGATGGAGTATTTTAGGATACTGTATAGTATTTGCTGCTGCGCTTTATATGTTTATGTATAATAGAAAGCTTGATAGAGAAGAAAGAGCAAAACTTGAGAATAAATCTATGAAGTGCAGTTAGATTCAATAATAGCTAATGTAGAATTAGCAGAAGAAATTTGCTACAAATAAAATATAAGAATTAATTTTTATAAAAGGGAGATATTCTTAAATAAAAGAAGATCTCCTTTTTTAAAGCATATTTTTAATAAAATTTATAATGCTATTGATAAAATCTATAAAACAAATAGAAATTGTTTATCAATAAAATTTTTTAAAAACCTTAACAAAATTATCACAAATGAATTATAATAATAAGAGAAAAGTCAAAAAATTTATAAAATAAAAATATGGGGAGATGGAAAAAATGGGAAAATATAATTTTGACGAATATGTAGAAAGAAGAAATACAAACTGTACAAAATGGGACAATCTTGATAAGACATTCCCAAGAGCTAAAAAAGACTCTATACCTATGTGGATAGCAGATATGGACTTTGCAGTAGCAGATCCAATAGTAGAATCAGTACATAGAGTGGCTGATAGAAAAGTATTTGGTTACAGCACAAGAGAAACTGATGAATTTTATAACGCTGTTTTAGGTTGGTACAAGAGAAGATTCGACTGGGAATTAGACAGAGAATCTATAATGTTCTGTGGAGGAGTAGTTCCTGCAGTAGCACTTTTAATAAGATTATTAACAGAAGAAGGAAATGGTGTAATTATACAAAGACCAGTTTACTACCCATTCACAAATAAGATAAAAGAGAACAATAGAAAAGTTGTAAATAACCCTCTTATATACAAAGACGGTAAATACACTATGAACTTTGAAGATTTAGAAGAAAAAGCAGCAGATCCTAATAATAAATTAATGATACTTTGCTCACCTCACAACCCAGTAGGTAGAGTATGGACTGAAGAAGAGCTTAAAAAAGTTGTTGAAATATGTAAAAAACACGATGTATTTATAATAGCTGACGAAATACACAATGACTTAGTAAGAAAAGGACATAAACACATAAACTTACAGAAATTATGCCCAGAATATAGAGAACACATAGTTACTTGCTTAGCACCTAGTAAGACATTCAACCTTGCTGGTATGCAGATGTCAAACATAATAATAAATACTCCAGAGCTTAGAGAAGCTTGGTTAAAAGAAGTTCCAAAGAGTGGAGCACAGCACAATCCTAATCCATTCTCAATAGAAGCTATTATAGCTGCATACAATGAAAGTGAAGATTGGCTAGATGAATTAATAGAATACTTAGATGCAAATGCTAAATATGTAGAAGAATTCGTTAAAGAAAACCTTCCAAAAGTTAAAGTAACTCCATTAGAAGGAACATACTTAATGTGGTTAGATTTCAATGAATATGGAATAAGCGCAGACGAATTAGAAACAATAATGCTTGAAGAAGCTGGATTAATATTCGACGAAGGTACAATGTTTGGTGAAGAAGGAAGCGGATTTGAAAGAATAAACATAGCTTGCCCAAGATGTATATTAGAAGAATGTATGAAGAGAATACACGAATCTTTTAAAGATAGATAATTAAGCTTTGGGAAGATATAAATAGGGGATATGCCTTTAATTTTTAAAAAGGCGGAAAATATGGAAACTATAAGAGTAATAAAAAAACTAAATAGAAATATGAAAATGTTCTTGATTGTAAATCTGATTGAATGTTTTGTTATGGGAGTTTTCAATACATTCGTCGGAATATATCTGAAAGAGATCGGATATGGAGAACATTTTGTAGGATATGTATTATCCATAAATACGTTGGTTATTGCGTTTGGCTCTGTTTTTAGTGCATATCTATTGGAAAAAATAGGTAGAAGATATAGCTTTATGCTAGGATTTTTATTTACTGCAGCTGGTAGTATAGGAATTATCTTTGTTCATAGCAAGATACTGATACTTCTTATGTCTGTTGCTGTAGGGTTTGGTCTTAGTGTAAGGGCGACTGCGGAGGGAATGTTTATAACCGAAAATACTCCTGAGGAAAATAGGGTTGCTGTTTTCAGCCTTAGTTATGTAATCTACAACTTAGGATATGTTTTGGCTACGTTTTTAGGTGGAGTAATTTCATCTTATATGGCACATGTTGTCGATTCAAAAACAGCAGTTCAGATAATTTTCGTAATATCTACATTTATGTCTTTAATAGCGATAATTCCTATAGCGCTTATGAAAGATCCTAAAAACCATGTTCCTAGAGATATGAAGGGATGCTTTAAAGCTTATAAGAATATAATGAAGAAAAATGTAATAGCATTTATGATTTATTACGGAATTATTGGAGTTGGAGCAGGTCTTGTTGTTCCATTCTTCAGTATATACCTAAAATATAGTATGAATATAAGTGATGCAGTTGTAGGTAGTATTTTATCTATATCTCAGTTTGGATGCATCGTTGGTGGTATGGTTATACCATTTTTAGTATCGAGAATGGGAAGAGCCAGAACAGTTATATTCTGCCAGCTTATATCAATACCGTTTCTACTATCAATAATGTTCCCTCAAGGGCTTATAATGCTTACAATAGCTTTCTTTATGAGAAATGGTCTTATGAATATGGCTACACCTGTTATGCAGAATCTTGAGATGGATCTTATTGAAGAAGATGAAAGAACAAACTTGAGTAGCTTAGCTGCAGTTGTTCAAAATCTTAGTAGAGCAATTGGTATTACTGCTGGTGGATTTATAATGGAGCATATCTCATACAATGCGCCGTATTTTGTAACTGTTGTACTGTATGTGATAGGAGTACTAATATTTAGAAGTATTTATAAAAGTGATTTAATAGGAAAGAAATAAAAATTTGGGGACTGTTGCATAAATTGCAACAGTCTTTTTATTATAATAATCTTTTATGAATTTACTACCTATATAATAGTGGATAAATCAAAATTTACCAAAAACTTTGTCACTATGCGAAGCATATGAGATATAGACAAACTCCTCTCCAGGCTTCAGCGTGCGTGTAAGTAATATGTATTGTTGTGAATAAAATACACGCTTGCAGATTGTCGAGAGAGCTTTGTCTATATAACTCATATGCTACATACCATCAATAGATTTGGTAAATTTTGATTTTATCCACTTTTTTAGTTAGTAAATTTATAAAAGATTATTACTAACAAAAGAAACTTATTGCAATATTATACTAACAGTTTCCAAATTTTTTTCAAAATCTTACAGTTTGTAAACTTATTGAAATATTAGAATAAAGTAATTACACTTTATTTTTGAATAGATTTATAATTTTGATTTATACTATCTTAACAGATAATAAATTTATAAAAGCTTAAACAAGAAAGGGACTGCTACAAGATACGTAACAGTCCCTTTCTTTAGGGATATAATTAATTGGTTTTATAGTTAAGTATGTGAGAATACCTACTAACAAGTTTAATGTTTGAATTTTATTCAAATATTTTTAAATATTCTCCGTATCCTTCTTTTTCAATATCTTCTTTAGGTATGAATTTAAGTGATGCAGAGTTTATGCAGTATCTAAGTCCGCCAAGTTCTTCTGGACCGTCATCAAATACGTGTCCTAAGTGAGAGTTTGATACTCTACTTCTTACCTCAGTTCTAAGCATTCCCATAGAGAAGTCAGTTCTTTCTGATAGAGAATTGTTTTCTACAGGTTTAGAGAATGCTGGCCAACCACAACCGCTTTCAAATTTGTCTTTAGAAGAGAATAATACTTCTCCACCAACGACATCTACATATATTCCTTCTTCAAAGTTGTTGAAGTAGTCATTTTCAAATGGGCACTCAGTCATATCATTCTGAGTAACTTCAAACTGAATATCAGTAAGTTTTTCTTTTAACTCATCTCTATCAGGTCTACTTCCATCCCAAAATGCTTTAACAAAATTGTATCTTCCAGAATTTTTGTAGTACATATTATAGTGCCGAGGTTGTTTTTTGTAGTAATTCTGATGCTCTGGTTCTGCATTGTAAAATGTAGTAGCATCAATTATTTCAACTGATATAGGTCTATCAAATCTTTTGCTCTCATCTAATTCTTTTTTAGACTGTTCAGCTATTTTTCTCTGTTCTTCATCGTGAACGAATATAGCTGGTCTATACTGAAGACCTCTGTCAACAAATTGCCCATTAGAGTCAGTTGGATCTATCTGTTTCCAGAATACATCTAATATATCGGCATAATCTATTAGAGAATCATCATAAGTTATTTCAATAGCTTCATAATGTCCTGTAGTTCCGCTGCATACTTCTTTATATGTAGGGTTTTCTGTTTCACCACCAGTGTATCCAGAAATAACCTCAAGTATTCCATCATATTTAGAGAATGGTTTTACCATACACCAAAAACATCCTCCTGCAAATGTAGCTTTTTTTATCATATATTTACACATCCTTTGTAATCTTAATTAATATTAGATAAATTAAATTGTAATTTATCTTGAAAACTTAAAAAATCTTATATAAGATATATTCCCAATGAAAATGTTTTTAAACAGGAAAAATAGAAATTGTTTAAATTTTATCTTCTTTAAATATAGATGTTTTTATTTTTAATAAATGATATAATATTATTATTGAAATTACAGAAAACTATGAAAAAAGAATAAACTTTTTTAAAATAGTATTAAAAAAGAAATTGCTAAAGAAAGAGATGGAAATATGGAAAAATTATACTACACAGATAGATATAAAAAAGAATTCAATGCAAATGTTGTAGAAATTTTAGAAAGAGAAGGCAAGTACTTAGTAGAATTAGATCAAACTGCATTTTTCCCAGGTGGAGGCGGACAGTTTTGCGATAGAGGTACATTAAACGGAATAGAAGTTGTAGATATGCTTGAAGAAAATGGAAAAGTATATCATATAATAGAAGAAAATTTATCTGATAAACAGGTAAAAGGTGTTATAGACTGGGATAGAAGAGAAGATGGAATGCACCAGCATTTTGGGCAGCATGTACTTTCTGGATGCTTTTTTACAAAATACAATAGAAACACTTGTGGATTCCATTTAGGTGAGGATATAAGCACAGTTGATATAGAAGGCGAGTTTACAGATGAGATGCTTTTAGAAGTTGAAAAAATGGCAAACGATGTAATTCGCCAAAACATACACGTAGATATATTTGTTCCTTCAAAAGACGAATTAGAGGATACTTGGACTAGAAGAAAGCTTCCAGATACAGCAGAGGAGATTAGAATTGTTAGAATAGGGGACTTAGATACTAATGCTTGCTGTGGATGCCATCCAGAGTACACAGGAGAGCTAAGACTTTTAAAAATAAAAAGAACAGAAAAATGCAGAAATGCTACAAGAGTAGAGTTCTTAGCTGGAAAAAGAGCAGTTGACTATGTATTAAAAAGAGATGCCGTTATGACAAGTCTTTGTAAACATCTTAGTTGCAATGAAGAAAATATAGAAAAATGCGTTAAAAATATTGAAGAAAAATGCGATGAAATTATACATCAGAAAAATATGCTAGAAGATGAGTTATTAGATTATAGAATTAAAGAATTAGTTGAAAAAGCTGAAATAATAGGTGATATAAAACTTATAAAAGCTGTATTTAAAGATAAAGACAGTAGGTATTTAAACAAAATGATAAAGAAAATTACAGAAAATGAAAAAATGGCTGTTATGTTTTTAAATGAAGTCGGAAATAGGATAAATGTTGTATTTGCGTACACTGAGGATATAGATGGACCTAGTATGTCAGATATATTAAGAAGTAATATCTCTATTATAGAAGGAAAAGGTGGAGGAAGTAGATACTCAGCACAGGGTGGCGGAGTAAACAACGGCAAATCAGATGAATTTATCGAAGAATCTTTTAAGATGTTTTTAGCTCATTTTGAGTAGTTTTAATTGGGAAGGTGGAATTTTAAAATGGAAAATTTAACAACTATTATGTATGTATTTTTAGGGTTGGATGTATTATCAATAGGAATTATGTTTTTATTGAAAAATCTTGGATCAAATAAGCTTGTTTTTAATGCAATAGGGCTATATATGTTTGTTCTATGTGTGCTTTTATTCTCAGTAGTGCCTAGTTCAAATATAGTGTTTAAGCTAGTTTCAGCGGTATTATTTGTTCCAGGGGTAATAGCGTTTGTTATGAAGGATAAGGACTTTGGAAAAGCAAGAATACTTATGACTATAACTATGATATTATCTACAGTAGGACTATTTATGGTTAAATAATTAAATAAAAAGAGTGGTTTACTTACATCATACAAATTTAAACCACTCTTTTTTTATTTTAATTTATTTTAATCATAAATAGTCCTATTTGTATTTATATCTATAGTTATAGGAATAAGTATATCTTTAAATACAGGAAAAATTTTGTAGCTTTGTTTGGTTATTGTAAAGTTAGATTAGTTTTGAGAATACGACAAATACTATCAGTACAAGTAGTATAGCGTAGAATATTTTTATGTAGCCGCTTCTTCCTTTGGGAGCAGTGTTTTTGATTTTTTGTTTTCTAGCTTTTGTCTTTTGGTCTTTTTTAGCTTGTTTGAATTCTATTATTTTTCCGTCGTTCGTAGTTTTCTTCTTGCCTTCGTATATGTTTACAGTCATAGATTCATTTAGTTTTTTCTCTCTTTTTTCTCTATCTATAGAATTGAAGTCGATTGTTTTCGAATTTTTATTATCTTTATCCATCGGAAAACCTCCAAATATTTTTTAGTATTATAAAATACTTTATAACTTATTCAAAAATATATCAAGTGTATTTATAGGAAATTGTTGAAAAGTTAAGCAGAAAAAATTTATACAAATTTAATAAAATTCTTATCAAAAAATCGAACAAAAATCTTGAAATCGAACGTATGTATGGTATAATAGAATTAACAAAAGGAACAGATGTTCTATAAAAGAACAGAACAATTTTACTAAAAAATGTTTGCAAATATATTAAATTGGGAATATTAACATACATAAAATTTTTTTGAGGAGAGGATTTTATCATGGAAAGAGAAAGAACATTAAGAGAAATAACTTTTTCAAATTTAGAACATGGAGAAGTAACTTTATACGAGTTAAATGAGATATATGAACAATTAGGATTTTATTTTGAGGTTAAAAGAGGGCAGTTTAAAGGAATGAAAAAGGAAAGGGTCCATTAATAGCCAAAGTTAGAGAATTGAAATAATCGCAAATCTGTGGTAAAATTAAAAAGATTTAAAAAGCTACAGATACGGAGGTTGTAAATATGGAAGCATATAAAGAACAATTTATAGACTTTATGGTTGAAAGCAAAGTATTAAAATTTGGAGAATTTACATTAAAGAGTGGAAGAAAATCACCATTCTTCATGAATGCTGGTGCTTATGTAACAGGTTCACAGTTAAAAAGACTTGGAGAATACTATGCTAAAGCTATACATGATAAATATGGAGATGATTTCGATGTGCTGTTCGGACCAGCTTACAAAGGTATACCACTAGGTGTAGTAACAGCAATTGCATATAGTGAATTATACGGAAAAGAAGTACGTTATTGCTCAGATAGAAAAGAAGTTAAAGATCATGGTGCTGACAAAGGTGGATTCCTTGGAAGTGAACTTCAGGATGGCGATAGAGTAATAATGATAGAAGACGTAACTACATCTGGAAAATCTATGGAAGAAACAGTTCCAAAAGTAAGAGGTGCAGCAAACGTTGAAATAGTAGGACTTATGGTATCTCTAGACCGTATGGAAATAGGAAAAGGCGGAGTAAAATGCGCTTTAGACGAAGTAAAAGAATTATATGGATTCGACACAAATGCTATAGTAACAATGGCAGAAGTTGTAGAATACTTATACAACAAACCATGCAACGGTGAAATAGTAATAAACGACGAAATAAAAGCTGCTATAGACGAATACTACAAACAGTATGGAGCAAAAAAATAATAATAAATTAAAGTAAAAAAAGATATATTAATATAAATTTTATATCTAATTTTCAATCATCCGCATAAACACTATACATTCAAGCATTTTGAGGTATAGAAAAACACTCATTTTACCACGAATTTACCACGATTGAATGAGCCTTGATATGACAATAAAATTACTATGGGAGATAGCACAAATAACTGTGTATCTCCCGATTTTCTTTTATACAGCTGATTACTTCACTCGTATTTCAAATTTCAAGATTGCTTTCATCATGTCTGTATAAATTTCTCCCTTTAGTTCTTCATCAACCTGCATAATGATTTTACCACTTTCAGAGTGGTAAAAAGGACGCAAGCATAACTTAGAAATATAAGCGTCATAAAACTTCAAAATTTCTCTGATTGCCACTTCATCTCCGCTTGACGCTCTGCAAATCAATTCAAGAGAGGGATAGCCATAATCTTTGCTCATTCTTTTAACTTCCTTTCGCTTAAAAGCGTTTTTAACTTCTTTAGTCCTCTACTTCTTCTGCTAAAAATAGCAGAACGTGACACATAGTACAGTTCTGAAATTTTTCTGTCGTTCATGCCTTGAAAATAACGCAATAAAATCGCACTACGCTGTTTTTCTGACAGTCTATGTAAAGCTGTACCGAGTGTTTCATCAGATACATAAATAGTAAAGTGCAAGACTTTAAATGATATACAATCATAAAAACAGGTATCGTTCGTTCCACGTTCAACTTGTTTCGTTTCTGCCATTTCACAAAACAATACTTCACGTTTAGAACATCTTGCAAGCTGTCTGTGTCGACTTTTTAATTTGTTCTTAATGACAATCAACATTAAAGAATTAAACTGTAATCTGACGATATGCTCGAAAGAAGATGTCCTCATAATCTCACCCCCCTTTCTGCTAATGCTGAAATATATAAACGGAATACCGCCTATACCATTTAGAAATACAAAAAAATGGTAAGAAAAAAGCCCACACAAAACATATATTTGTGCGAGCCTTAAATACTGTAATATTACTCTTTATCTTATAACGCTATTCCTTTTTATCAGATTTCAAATTTTCTTTTATCTCTCATTTTTTAGTCCTCTCATTTTTCATATCCTTAATCAAATATTATTTTCGTTTTTATCTTTATACATTTTTTTAATCAACCTAAACCCTGTTAAACAAGCTCCTAATAAGCATATCACTACTAAAATTATATAAACGTGTTGCATACCATAAATAAAGAACTCATCATGCCCAGCTACATAGTCTGATACTCTGTAACCTGCAATATTGCTCATAAAAAAGTACAGTAGAGTAGTAGATAAAGTTATTCCAACAGTCTGTCCTAAATTTCTCACTAAGGAATTTACGCTTCCGACAATACCGAGTTTACTTTTAGGACACGTTGACATGATAAGAGCATTGTTAGCAGGCTGAAAGATTGCCTGTCCAACTGCCATAATTGCAACAAATATAGCGAATAAAATAGTAGGAGAGGTTTCTGTCAGCCTTGACATTAAAAAGAACCCTAAACTCAATACTAACAGTCCAGTAAAAATAACCTTTTCAGACGTTACTCTATCAGAAATACTTCCAAATATTGGGGAACAAATTGCCAAAACCAAAGGGGATAGCATCATAAACAAGCCCGCATGGAATGGGCTTAACTTCAAAGTATTTTGCAAATAGAATGGTATTAAAATACTAGATGAAGCTATGCAGATAAAAGATGTTAATGCACACCCTAGATTGATTGAAAATTTTAAGTTTCTGAATATATCCAAATCCAAAAGTGGTTGATGTTGTTTCTTTTCCACATGAATAAAAAGTATTGCCAAGATGATAGATATGCCGATACAAACCATAATATACGGATTTAATTGTTCTGTCTGTTGCGATAAAATCAATGAGCCAAAGAACAAAAGTGTAACAGCAAACTGTAAAATAGCCCCTAGTACATCCAAATGTTCATGTTTTTTCTCCCCTCTTGGTAGGAACTTTAATCCCAATATAAATACGCTGATACCAAATGGAACATTGATATAGAAAATATAATTCCATTCAAATACAGACAAAATCATTCCTCCTATTGACGGTCCGACCATATTTCCTATTGCAACAGCAGTTACTAAAATACCTAAGGCTTTTCCTCTACTTTCTTTCGGAAATAGTTCAGTAATGATACCGTGGTTATTCGCCATATATGCCGAAGCTCCTATCCCTTGTAAGAATCGACATATAATCAGGACAACAAAAGAATTACTTAAACCGCATAACAAAGATGACACGGTAAAAAGGACAGTTCCAAGTTGAAATATTTTTGATTTTCCACAAATATCTCCCAAGCGCCCCCAAAATAATATCGTTGAACAAATAATAATAGAATAACTGGCGATTACCCATTCAACAGCCGATATAGTTACATTCAGTTTTTCTGAAAGGACAGGCAGTGCTACATTAACAATACTTGAGTCTAACGTAGCCATAAAAGTCATTGCAATTACAGCGATTAGAACAATTTTTCTTTTTGTCGTTTCACTATGAATTGATTTATTATTCATAACAATTCTCCTTATTAGTATTATTTTGTGATTTACAATGCAAGCCACATATAATATAATAGGTATATATGCATATAATTTCAACAACTACATTGCTATATATTAGCACAATTTTGATATACGAGGTCGTTATGAATAATAAAGATAATTATTTTAACAGGGTAGGACAAGAGAGCTTTGTTGATATTTTTAAAAAAGCAGATATTAAAAATGGACAAAACTTCCCTAGACATTGGCATGAACATTTACAAATTTATTACTTTATCAGTGGAACAGCTAAATTAGAGTGTGGTAAAAGTAATTTTAAAGTACAAGCTAATGATTTAGTCATTGTAAATCCTAATGAGTTACATTATTTAGAAAGTACATCAAATAATTTGGTTTTTTATACCATAAGGTTTGAACCCTCTTTCCTTTTTAGTAATCATGTAGATTTATTGCAAACAAAATATTTAACTCCTATTACTTTAAATAGGATTGAATTTAACAATTTAATTCGAGATGATACAGAGCTAATAGAGTTAGTAAAAAAAGTCCTAATGGAATACTTCAATAAAAAAACAGGTTACGAATTGGCAATAAAAGCATGTATTTATTATTTGGTAGTTATACTATTAAGAAACCATGTTCAGTGCATTCTTACACAATCAGAGTTAGTTGAAAAAGAAGCTACCCTTATAAGATTTCAACCTGTATTTGAAATGATTGAGCATAAGTATAATGAAAAAATAACATTATCCGAACTTGCAAATATAGTGGGATTAAGTGTTCATCATTTTTGCCGTAGTTTCAAACAATTAACAGGAAAAACTACAACTGATTATATAAACAATATACGCTTAGATAAATCAATCTACTATTTGAAACAAACAGATTATAATATCACAGAAATTGCTTTAATGTGTGGATTTGAAAACAGCAATTATTTTAGTCGAATATTTAAAAAGTATCATTCCATTTCGCCTAGTCAATATAGAAATTCGTATAGAAATTTAGCCGTAACTACATAAGTGGCTACGGCTAAATTATTTTGTTTATACAATCCTCCAGTTGCTATCTTTATGAAGCGTCAGTTCATACTGCGATACTTGTGTTGCTTTTGTCTGATTTACCACAAATCAACTTTTATCCTTTTTTGCCTCTTGATTACCCACCACAGAAAAGAAAAAGCCCTGTCAAGAGCCTTGCCACCATTGGTGGTGCTTTGCACTCTTGATCGGGCTTTTTGTTTGCTGTATCTTTCATGCAAGAGGAAAATCAAAGTCCTCTGTTCCATTTCTCTTTTAGATAATCTTCATAGTCCACCTCATTGAAATCTGATTGTGGCGAAGTGTCGGGAATGTTGTTCCTGTTGTCTATATCCGCAAGCTGACGGAATATCCAATCATCATAAGGGTCATGGTATTTATACTCTTTGGGCTGTTCTCTGTATCGGTCTAACCCTCGCATTTCCTTATGTACTTTCATCATGCGTTCTATTTTTTGACGTTGTATCAACTGTTTGATTTCCATAAGTTCTTCAATTTCTACAACCTCATTAGAAAGATAATTGCTGATGTATCTAATCAATATGGTTTCCATGTAAAATCTGTATTCGTTTTCATTATCGAAAAATTCATTTTCAGACAGATAATCTAAAGAAACATTAAAATCTTGTTCCCGTTTGATAATATCCATGATATATGGCTCGGTATGGTCGATATACTTCCATTCTCCCGATAACAATTCATTGGGCGTTACACCCAGCACGTCCATTATCTTCTCTAACGTATCAAAGGTAGGATAATTCACACCTCGTTCAATCTTGGAAAGGCTCTGCATATTGATACCGATTTTGTCCGCAAGTTCTTGTTGTTTCATTCCTCTGTGTTTTCTTATGGTTTGTATGTTCTCTCCTAAGAAACTGATTTTCTTTTCATAATGCTCCATAACTTAGTATAACCGCTCCTCTCGTTGCTTTTATTGGTATTTATAAGCATATCATACTTAATATATATCTAAAAGTCAACAAAAACTTCTTGACAAGTAATTCTAATGGCGTTATTATCGTATCAGATAGAGTGATTAAGCACGCTAGGGTCAATCACACGCTTGAGTAAGCATATAGAATAGATATTTTCACTTTGATAGCATGAATAAGCATGGACTATCAGACCGAAAATAAGGTTTCTGACTGGGGCTGTTCCGTTTAGCCACGAGCCTTACAAGGCTCGTGAGCGTTAAGAACGGGGCAGACACAGGAAGAAAAGGAACGCCTTTAGGCGTTCGTAAAGGGCGTATATGTAACACCGCCCTGCGTATACATGTCATAGTACCTAGAAACTGTGATAAATAAAGGAAAAAACACGATTTTTACCCCGCAAAAAAACGGGGCATACGAAAGGAGAAATGCACTATAACTACACACAAAAATTTATCCGTTAAGATTGATTACATCAGCATTGTATTTGAAACGGCAACCGCTGAAGATGTAATCATGCACATTTTAGATTTACCGACTGACATTTTCAATGTTTATCCAGCAACGACAAAATTCAAGACTTATCAAGTGAACTGCTACCCGTAGAGTGGACTGTCAAAATAAATAAAAGTTAAATTTATCATCCAGCAAGGTATTTTCCTTGCTGGATATTTTTATTCTTAAGGAAATTATAATAATTTAAAACTGTGGAAAACTTGTGTACAATAGTAATATGAATGTATTGAAAAAGCGAAAAGATGAAAAAATAATTAATAAAATAT
>NZ_JBLOUI010000019.1:0-43689 GCF_047807365.1 Peptacetobacter sp. AB800
TTTGCAGTTGGCGGACCGCAATTATATCTTATCAAAAGGAGCTTTTTTATTAAAGACTCAAAGCTAAAAGCTTTACTGAACCCCCAGTCTAACTGGGGGTTTTCTACATAAAAAAGAGGAGAACACCGCTGCTCTCCTCTTGTCTGTTATAATATAAGTTATTGAGTTTTTTAGATTTTTAAACACTATAGGCACCGCTGCCATTTAGTTGTTTGGACTATTATATTTTCTTTCTTTAGATTATTTTATTTTTTATTTTGTTACTTCTGTAATGTATCTATAAATTCAGATACCTTTTTAACTGTTTCATATCTATCATCCCCAACAAGTTTCTTTGCATTTGGGAATGCTTTTGCAGCTATGCCTCCAACTGCTATTATATTTTTAGCAGTGTATGATCTGGCTGTGTCTACATTTACAAGTAAGCTTTTTTGCTTTTTCCAATGTAGAATTTCAGCTGCTATTTTGTCGACTTCATTTCCATAGACTATTAATTCATCTGCAGATTTTTTCTCGTCAACATTTTTTCCTAAATACTTCAATATTCCATGAGCTATCTCTCGCCCGTTTCTCTGACGTTCAGCAAGAGTATCAGCTATCTGAACATCCTTTGAATTATCTAAGAAGCAAACTTCAACGATAACTGCTGGCATATTAGTTCCTCTAATTACCGCATAATAATCTTTGCCTGTCTTCTCAGATTTTCTTGAATATTCCTGGACTGTTGTTTGTCCCATATCCTTCATCTCTTTTGCTATGTTATGAGCTAATGTTTTTCCTTTGCCCTCATTGATACTATAGATTACTTCTCCTCTATCTCCTCCACCAGAATTATGATGGATTGATACAAATAAAGAGCAACCACTTTTATTAGCCATAGAGCATCTTTCATTTAGAGATAAATATTTATCTCCAGTTCTACTCATTATAACTTTTTCTCCATATTTCTCAAGCTCTTTCTTACATGCTAGAGCTGTATCTAAGTTGTATAATTTCTCAACATGATTTCCATGAACAGCTCCAGAGTCAGAGCCTCCATGACCAACATCTATAAATACAGACATTATTTCACTTCCTTTCCATTTCTTAACTGTTCAAGTGCGTTTTTTATCTGTGCTGGAACTGGAACACCTAACTCTGCAGCATTCTCTATTATGCTCAAGCTTTCGTTGCTTATATAAAAAAATGCTACTAATGTTCTAAATATGTGTTCACCTGCTCCTATAATTCTGTCTAGTGCCACCGCTATTATTAATATGAACAGTATAAATATTTTCTTCATTAGACCTTTTATACTTGTTTCAGAATTAAGATTTTTATTTATATATCCTTTACTCAATCCAGTTAAGTAATCTAATGCCATTAATAATACTAATGTGTTAAGAGCTATATCCCATCCTCCGAAAAGGAATGTAACTGTTGTCCCTATTATCGCAACAGTTGCATTCAATACATCTGATAATCTAGCTGCCATCTTTCTCTCCCTTCAAAAATTTTTTCAAAAAAAATCAAAATAAATGAAATTATTCTATCTCACCTTCATATATTAATTAAAAATTAAAGAAAGAAGGTGAGCTTATGTCTTTTTATTTTTATATTTCAATAACTATAGATATAAATATGTTATTATCAATACAAAATATTATTATTTTAGCTATACTTTTTAAAAAATTCAAATAATACTTTAGGGCATAAAAAAAGAACCCTCTGGTTCTTCATCTTATGCCCTTTATTTTTCTACACTGAAATTATATTGTTTCGTCTATAAGGTCAGCTTTTCCTAAATCACTAAGGATAAGGTCAACGTCATCTTTAAATTTTTTCCATACTGGATGTGTCATACATTTTCTATAATGCTCTTTACCTGCTCCAGCTTTCCCTTCTTCTAATTCTACTACACGCATAGCTATATACCCTGCCATACCAATCACTCCTTTTCCTTCTATAGTGTTTTTTATATCAATAGATTTGCTCATTATATCATCCCTCCTTCCATTGTCATCATCATGAGCTCATCTATTGCCATCTTAGTTATGTCTAACTCTTTCTGCAAACTTTCTATTGTTACTCTTTCTTTTTCTGCTTCAGCTCTTTCTTTTATTATTGCTTCTATATGTGCTATTGCGCTTTCTTCCATGGTTGTTCTTGGGTATGGAATAAATTCTCCGTATTGATAATACAGTCTTTTTCCATTTTCTTTTATATAGTATTCTTTCTTTTCTTCGTAAGCTTCGGCTTCTAATATATTGCCGTTTATGTCTGTGTATTGTTTAGTCATATTTTTTACTCCTTTATTTTATTTTTTTATAATATAATTCATTTGTCATTATGTTATTATTTGCATCTTTTATATAGAGTCTATTGTTTTCTATATAAAAGAATTCTGGACTATTTTTCATCTCAAATTCGCCTAACCCTTTATATTTTTCAAATATTTCAGTATTGATATTAAATTTGTAGATAGCGTTATTATCTATTGCATATACATTGTTTTTATATTTAAATAATGAATTTATATTAATATTATTTTCTTGTTTTTCTATTTTTGTATAAGCTGTGCCATTTGATGTTTTAAAAAAATCAAATTGATAATTACTTTTATTTGTGTATAAGATATAACATAAATTATTAATTAAAAAATACAATCTTCCATCTGTAGGACAAGGATATTCGGGGCTATTTAATTCTGTCCAAGTGTCGTTTTTTGTATTGTATTGATAATAATAAAATCTACCATATCCCCAAGGTTCATGCTGTATTAAATATAAATTATCATTTAATGGATATAATATACATTTTTTCCCGCCAGAATAGGGCTTACTTCCATTTTTACCAAGTTGTGTAATAAGATTAGTTTTTATATTACATTTATAAAAATAGTCCTCTTCTAAAAAGTAAACTTCGTCTTTTAAATACGTCATTTCAAAATCAGTTTCACTTGTTCCATTTATATTTGGAATAGCTTTTTCTGTAAATCCTTTTTCTAAATTTCCAAAATAAAGCTTATTTGAATAAAAGAAATAATCTATTTCTTTTTCATCATCTCTTAAATACCTCCATGGTTTTAATAAATCTGTTGAAATTGGAAATGGATTAGCTAATTTTTTATTTATTATTTCTTTTTTTTCAAAACTATGTTCGCCTCGTTGAAGGATTCCGTCAATTAAAATTCGACTTGACCCCCCCCCCCGATTCTATTGTAAACAGCCATTTTTAGACCTCTCTTTCTCTATATATTTCATCATTTAGAAGTATTGCCTTCCTTTCGGGTGTCACTACATAAATTTTTTTATCATCTTCTGTGTACAAAATTTTAATTCCATATATAAAAGAATTATTTAAATCTGATTTAATTAGACCTACATCTATATAATCATCATTTTCAAATTTACAAACTTTTAAATTGGTTTCATTATCAGATATAAATTCTTCTTCTGTTATATACGTATTATTTTTAATTGTAAATAAAACTGAATCGCTCATATTGTAATATCCATTTTTAGCAGTTTTAGCAATCCAAGTTGCCAAGTCTTTTGTTTTATAAATATGAGCATCTTTAACTAAATACAAATAACCATCTTTTTCAAATACTCCTACTGGAAGCTGGTAAAATGGGAATCCAGAATTAACAACTTTCAATGTTATATCGGTAATAATATTATCTTTTATTTTGTACATATATTTTTTACCAGACATTACAAATACATAATCATTAAAAGGAATACACATAGTAGCCGAATCTCCATCTGAACTCATGGCTGGTGAAATAATTGTTTCTGTAAAATCAATTAAATTTCTTTTTACTAATCTTTGTTCTCCACTTTTAATGTAGTATATACAATCGTTTTTATCTAAGTAATAATAATGGTTACAGTTACTAGTGTTTGAACCACCAAAATGACTTATCTTTCCCAACAATGTCCAGGCTTTTTTTATACTACCTTTGTAAACATCTGAATTGCCCCATGGCCTATTTGCAAAAAGTATATTCTCATTATTACTCAATCTTAAAGAGTTAGTCCATGAGCTTTCTAAGTATTCTAATATTGGGAATTTATCTTGTTGATTATATAAAAATTGCACTGTTTTTACTAAGTCTAATTTTTCCCTTGCTGGCTTTCCGTCTATAGTTACTTTCTCTGCTCCTCCACTTACTTTGTTAAAAAGCATCTTATCACTCCCTTCTAACGTATGCTTTTACTGGAAATTCTACAAATACAGAATCTCTTGCATCGCTAATCTCTTTCATTTCTTAACTAATTCTATAACTATATGCACGTCTATCGTTGGCTTCACTCCTACTGCAGTTAATACATTTTCTGTCATAGATCCTTTTATCATAGCATCGCCCCAAGCAAACATTTGCTCCTCTGTTACGTTAGCGCCATAATCTAGGATATAGATATCATATTGGCTAAATGGATATATATCCTCTAAAGAATATTTATTTCCAATCCATTTCGCCCGTTCTATGGTTAATTCTACTTGTGTTCTAGATTCTTCTATTTTAGTAACTCTATTGCTAACAGTAGTTATATCACTTTTTATTTTTTCTATTTCTCCATCTGTAGTTACATCTTTTTCTTTTAATTCTTCAATCTGATTCTGTAGATTCCCAGCAACATCTCCGCTTAGCTTTCCTTTTATAGACTGTAGCCATTCGTCGAATTTTTGCTCTTCTCCAGCTCTCCAGTCAGTAGCTGCTGTTTCAAATAACTGTTTCCAATTCAGGAATGCTTGCTCTTGCTCTGTAGTCCAGGTATTTGTCTTTTCTATATATTCCTTTTTCCATTGCTCTAATTGATTGAATAATGTAGTAGTATCAATCTGTGTAACAACCCCAGTAACAAGTCCACAGAGTTCCGTGTTTAACCTCGTATCTGTAACCATGCTCTGACTTATTGATACTGTTCCGTGTGCGACCTTAACATCAGCTATTCCTAACTCCCACGCATTTTCATCACGCTGCAGAGTGGGCGCAACAGGTTTACCTGACATCTCTCCTTTTTTCACTACCCAATGAATATCTCTATCTAAAACATCTTTTCTCAGTACAATCCTATCAATTCTATCAAGCACAGAATCAGCCGTATCTATCTCTAAAATATGCACGTTATCATCATACCGCAAGTGACCATCTATCCAGGCAATACCAGCCTCCATTTTAACAGCCATTGTTTCTTGATCCGCAATGCATTGAAAGTTTGTTGAAGGATTAGGAAACACTCCATTCTTGATAAGTGTTCCAAAATACTTCGCAAAATCATCTGCATTGAAAGGTCTATCTGGTACTCCCTCCTGGTCTAGTACTGAGTTAAAAAAACAACTCTTTAACATTTAACCACTCCTTTCCTAAAGTCTTTTTAACTTATCCATAAGATTTGGAATAAGCTTGTCAAATGTAATCTGCAATGTCATCTGTCCTTTGACATATGTTTCAGTAATTGCTAGAATTCTTGAATTCATAGTAATTCCTAAAGTATTATCTTGAAGTGTTACCATATCTCCTAAATCGTAATCAACTTTATAAATAAAGTTGACCTCTGGGTCTACTTCAAGCTCAAAAGTTTTTAGTGTCTTGAGCTCTTCAAGAACTTTCTCTGATTCTTTCTTTATCTCATCAACTGTTCCAGAGAAACTCTGAAACTGCTCTCGTCTTTCAAATCCTTTACCCGTTCCATAATTCAGAACAGCCTTGCCCTCTGTTTCCTTCTCTCCAATATAAACAGAGTTACAGGTGTTAATATCACTCTCTGTATAGTGTCTACTTTTTATATTGTCAAATTTTGCTGAGAATACTACAGGTGGCAATGTGTTTTGGTCTATCGTTAAATCTCTACCCTCAGATATATCAAACACAAACTTTTTCTTTTCCAGGTCTAGCTTCACATCCCAACCAAAGTTAGCATATTTTGCAATCTCTTCAAGTTTTAAGTCAAGGGCATCATACGCACTCCTCCAGTTGTCGTCCTTACCCCTTTTTAAATCTTGAGCTATAACTAAATTATCAATCACTCTATCCTTATTAGTTGGATTGATACAATTCTTATCCACGAAATTTTTCATAATAGTTTCTTGCTTTCCACTAAATGCCATATACAAACTTGATGCATCTGGAGAGATAACTCTCCTATGAAGTAATCCGGAAAGAGAGCACCCCTTAACTGGTAGACTATCACTTTTAAAATTGCCTTGTACTTCTCTATGCTCAATCACACCTGAAAGGTTTGGGTCATTATTGTATATTATTATATTTTCACGTTGAAGGTATTTATAATTTTCATCATTCCTTTTAAGATTCAAATCAAAACTTCCAGCACTTTGAAATTTTCTTGTGTGCTGGAAACTCTCATGTGAATCAAACTCTGCTATCAAATTGAAATCTTTATCTATTACTCTAATTGACATATTACACCTCCTATATTCCTAAGAATCCTGGTGCATAGTTTATAGTCATCTCTAAGTTATCAATGCCACTCTCGGCATCATATCTCAGCTGATTATCTCCTTTTCTCAACTGTATAAACTCAGATTGAAGAGTTAACCAATGAAGAACATTCTTACTTGTTCCGTCAGCATTATAAATCCTCACATACTTATTATCTGAATAGGTACTTATCTCAAGAACATCCCCTTTGTGAAGAGTAGTCATAACCTTGATTTGCTCTTTTGTGTAAATATTCAATATTGATGGATTTGTAACTGTAGCCAATGCTCTTAATTGAATAGTCATTCCTGATGGAGTATCTCCGTCATTGTAAACATTACAAATCAACTCACTAATCCTATGACCAAATACTATAGGCTTGACTGATTTGTCCTCTGTACACCACATAGGAAAATATAAATCCTTACTCCATAGAGCTATGTCTTTACGTCGTTCTGTTTCTTCATTCCAAAATGGAGATGGTGCTAGAGCTTGAATCTGAAACTTCTGACAACCTCCAACTTCTTCCTGAAAATCAAGAGACCGTATAACAACATTAACTTTTCTCTTAAATCTTTTATTATAATGATAGAGAGAGATCTTCTTGTCTGGTGCTAGAAAAGAAATTAATCTCTCTCTTTTTTCTTGCATCTCTCTCTTTGAGTTAGCAACTATTGCTCCTAATACAACAAGAGTTTTTTCTTTTATATTTACAGAATCCACCTTCACTCCATGCCTTGCTCCTGAAGATGTCGTGACATTAGAGCTGACACCTATTCCATTCAGTTGAAGGAATAAGTAAGGTTTCTCTTTTTTTAAAGTTAGCTTTTGCCCATCAGCATCTTTAAATATAATCTTATGCATATCTTATCCCTCCTTTAATAACTAAATGTAATTCTTCTCAATGTAGTTTCTAAATCTTCTTTACTATCAGATTGGTTAACAGTAACATTGTAGACCGCTCTTCTACTATTATCTGTAGTATTTGTTATGCTCTTTGCATTTTTCTTTGGAACTTCAAGAGCTGATATCTGGTTCTTTGCGCTGTTTATATCAGCAAGAATACCATTAATCATACTTTTCAGCTCATCAATATGTGGCTTGAATCCAAGTACAAGCTGCTGACCAAGATTGTCACCAGTCTTTTTATACTCTGGTGCATATGCTTTTAATAACCTTATGATTTCTTTCTGAGTTTTGCTCGCTAGTAATTTCTGAGCCTCAGCTCTCAGATTATCTTCTTTCAGCTTGTTGTCATAGTATTCTTTTAACTTCAATAGCTTAGCCTCAAGCTCTTTCTTTTGTGCCTCGAATGACTCTGTAATACGTGCAATCTCAGCTTGTTTCTGAGCTTCTAGTGCTTCTTTCTGTCTCTGAAGAGCTTCTCTCTGTCTTTCATACCGTCTCTTCTCTTCAATTTTTTCTTTTTCTTTTAATAACCGATTAAGCTCTTTTTCCATCTGAGCTCTGTTGTTTTCATCGTGTTCATATTTAATAGCATCTTTAACAGTATTAATCTGCTTATCTATGTTCTCATCTTCCTCAAGCTCTTGTTTTCTTCTGTAAGCATCCTCCAATGCATCAAGCTCAGCATCAATTGAGTCTGCCATTGCCTCATAACGTGAATTAATAGCATTGATACTTGCTTCTTTCCAACTTTCAAGAGCACTCAACTGATTGTCTAATGCTTCTTTTTGTTTATCATACATCTGCTGATACTTATTCTGTAGAGCTGATGCTACATGATCTATAACTGTATTAGTATCATTAACAAGCTGTTCATTCTGTTTCAAGAATTTCTCAGCCTCAGTTTTTAGCTTGCCAGTTAATTTTCTAATCTCATATACTGGCTCATTTGCCTTTCTTCTTATACCTACAGTTAATCCTTCAGCTGTAGATTCTCCAAGCCGTATGAATTTTTTAGAAGGTGAGTTTATATCAAGGAAATCTTTTGCTGCATTGTATGCTTTTGTAACAACACTCTTTGCTGCATTAACTGCCCGTGAAACCTTACTCTTAATACCATTAATTAAACCTTCAATCATACTTCGACCAATACTCGCCCAACTGCTTATTTTCGCTTTAGCTGAATTTATCATATTATTAACAGTATTAGTCACCGCTTGCTTTGCTGCGTTTGCCTTACTCTTAATACCATCAATCAAGCCTTGTCCCATCTTAACAGCCTCAGCTTTGAATTTCCGTGGCATCTCCTTAGCCTTATTGACCATCTCGTTGAACTTTTGCTGTGTAGCACTTACCATTTCAGACAATTTGTTCTTAACAGCTTCTTTTGCACTATTCAATCCATTGCTTACATAGTCTTTGAGCCTAGACAATGCATCTTTTACTGGACTAAGAATACTACTAAAGGCATCACTTATCTTTGAAACTATGTTCAGACAGAATTCTTGAACATTATCACTAACTACCTTTAATCCTCCCTCAATATTTTGAGGTAAATTTTTAAAGAATTCAGTTATATTTTTGCCCTGAGTTTGAATCCATTTCTGAAGTTTATCAGATGCTTTCTTTATGAAATCATCACAATTCTTTTCAAACTGAGCATAACTCTGAGATAACATCTGTTTCTGTTCCTCAAGCCAAGCTCTCATCTTTTCCTTTTGCTTTGCATAGTTGTCGTTGCTAGGGTCTTTGTCATATGAATTTGTAACAGTATCTGTAAAACTTTCAACTTTGCCATAGTTCTTATCCAACAACCGCCCAGCTCCAAGACCAAGAGCTCCACCAGCAAGACCTGCACCTGCTAATGCTCCACCACTTAATCCTGTTAGAGTTGTTAACCCTGTTAAAAGAGAAGTATCAGCAAGCAATTTCTTCAACTCTTTTAAAGTTTTGACTGCACTCATTCCAGCTGAAATTGCCTTGAGCGCTGGTCCAATTGTTGCCAATGCACCACCAAATGCAACTAAATTATTAATAGTGCTCTCGTCAAGATCTTTAACTCTATCAATTAAATTACCTATGACATCTATTGCTTTGTTGATTACTGGAGTCAATGCGTTCCCTATCTCAACCGCTAGTTCTGTGAATTTATTCTTTAATATCTTCAACCTAGACTCAAGAGTCTGATATTTCTTGTCAGCCTCAGCACTCAAAGCTGTATTGTCTTCAAATGCTTTAGTTCCTGTTTGTAGAGCTTTAGTAAATACATCAGATGCACCTGCTGCTCTTAGCAATACATCTCTCAAAGAACTATCTTTAATTCCTAACTCTTCTATAATCTGAACTGCACTTTTACCTTGCTTTTCCGCATTTGCTAGTCCTTCGATAAACTTAGCAATAGCATTTGCTGCATCTTGTTCATAAGCTCTTTTGAATTCATCGGCACTCATTCCAGCTACTTGTGCAAACTGACTCAATTTTCCTGATCCTGTCTGAACTGCAAGAGTCAAATCATTTGTGAATTTAGAGAATGCTGTACCACCAGCTTCAGCACTTACACCCACCGAACTCAATGCCCCAGCGAATGACATTATCTGAGCCTCACTCATTCCAGCCTGAGAACCTGCTGATGCAATCCTTGTTCCCATTGCTACTATATCAGCCTCAGTTGTTGCAAAATTATTCCCCAGAGCAACTATAGTTGACCCTAAATTTTCAAACTGTTCTTGAGGCATCTGAGTTATGTTCGCAAATTTAGCAAGTGCACTTGATGCTTCATCTGCTGTTAAGTTAGTAGTATCTCCAAGCTTAATCATTGTTTCTGTGAATTCTACAAGATTCTCTTTCTCTATGCCAAGCTGACCTGCTGCCTCTGCTACCCCAGCAATCTCAACTGCTGTTGCTGGCAATTCCCCTGATAATTCAAAAATCTTTTCTTTGAATTCTTCAAACTCATTTCCGACGAAATCAGTTGTTTTCGCAACACCTGTGAATGCGGTTTCAGTATCCATTGCGGCTTTTACACTTGCTGCACCTATTCCAGCCAATGGCAATGTCAATCCTTTTGTAAGCGTGTCGCCTAAACTTGAAAACTTATCTTTCAATCCATCAAATCCACCGAGGTCTTTATAAAGTTTTTTCCATTTGTTTGACTGAACATCTAACTCTTTACTCGTCTCTTTCAGTTCAGCTTGCATCTCTTTCAAAGAAGCCTCAGCTCTATTCATATTAACTTCAGTATTACCAAGAGAGCTCACGTTTCTCTTCATTGCTGAATCTAGCTGATTTAATTCCTTTTGAAGTTTTCCATATTCTTCATGTAGCTTTTTCGTTTCCTCAGCATTCTCTCCAATTGCTTGAACAGATTCTTCATAGGCACTTTTTGCTGCACTAACCTTTTGCTTTAATTCCTCATGTTTCTTTTTATTCTCTTCAAGTGTTTTACTACTAGACTCAAACTGTTTCTGATACATCTCAACTTTCTGTTTCTGAACTTCTATGCTCTTACTTAACATCTCTTGCTTTGCTTTCAGTCCGTCAACACTACTACCAAAATCTTTTATACCAGCTCCAGCATTTTTAAACTGAGCTTGTAGTGTTCTTAACTCTCTATTTAAACCTTGAGCTCCTGAGTTAAACTTACTACTCTCTAGTCCAAGCTCTATAATTAACTCTCCAAGTTTTGTACTCGCCATAAGTTTCCTCCTTTCCTAAAAATTTCAAAAAAAGAGAGCATGAATAAAATGCTCTCTTATAGCCATGTTATCTGGTCTATGTATTCCTTTTTCTCACCAGATTCTTCTCTTAGTTTTTTCAATTTTATTGAAAGAAGTTCGATATACATCAATATATCAGTATTCATTGCCTCATTTACTGATTGCTTATTTTCAAAAACCATATCAGAGGCAATCTCTTTTAAAAAATCTGAAACTGATGTATATCCCTCATTTGTGTTGTTTTTAGGATCATCTTCATCCGTCAACAATTTTACTTTTTTTCAAAGTTATTCATAACTGCATCAACTAAGTCGTTAGCAACAGTCATGAATTCTCTGTAGTCTATTCCATCATCAAGCTGCTGTTCTGTAAACTGCCCTTTAAATAAGCATAAAACAAACTGTTTTAGTCCGTTTATCATATCTAAAATATTATCTCCAGCCTTCATATTTTCAACTATATCCATTAACTCGTTTAATATCCCTAGTCTTAAAAAATCTAGCTTGAATGTTTTCTTTTCGCCATCTATAACTAATGTTATCTCTATATCTTTCATATCCTACTCTCCTATTATGCTGCTACTTTACCTGTTTTTAAGAATTCCACTGTGAAGAACTTATCTGCTGTAACTGCTGTTGTTCCATCTGTATCAGCTTTATATTTAGATACCCCGTCATGTATTCTCGGCATAAATTTGAATTTAAGTTTTGCACTCTGGAATTCAACTTTATCCTCTTTAGTTTTTCCTTCAAATTCTGGTGGCTCACATTTACCTTTAACAAGCCATACGTTTCTACTAGCAACTCCATTGCTCTTAGAAGCTTCAAATCCAAATGCTATATAAGGCGGTTTGAATTCTTTAGTTTCTTTTACAACCCCATTTTCGAATGTGTAACCAGTAACAAGAGCATATTCTTCAAGAGTTAGGTCAGCAACCTCTATCTCAACCTCTATAGCACTCATTGCTGTTTCCGTTTCTAAAAGCTGGTCATCACCGTAATTTTCCGCCGTGTCTGACTTTGGTGATATTTTTATATTTTTCGCACCAGTTAATTTTTTTATAGTTTCGTCATAAGTTAAAGTTCCCTCTGAATCCTCAGTCAATTTAACTATTCTGAATCCTCTTAATCCTGTTAAACTCATATTATCCTCTCCTTTTCACTTTAATTGAATATCTCAATGCTTTATGGTGAATATCAACATCTTCTTCATATAAATCTCGTGATTCAACTTCCTTTTTAAAGTACTTTCTCATTGTTGCGTCGACTTCATCATTAAGATTTTCATTCCATTCAGATGACCAAATATCAACCTGAACATATATTTTTTCAACCTGAGCCTCATCATCAGCGAACTCTTCCTCTTTTTCGTGATATGCGAAAAAGGTTATTGAGTTCCTCATATCTAGGCTCCTATCAATTATCCCTACTCTCTTGAATCCATACTTTTCCCGTATAGGTTCAAGTATTTCCTTTAAATTAAACATTTAAAACTACCTCTTTCAAGTAATTACCAACTACGACCTGTACCTCGTCGAATTTTTCAACTGACTGCTGGATGAAAGGACGTGCTGGCAACCTAGTTGTACCGAACTCGTGAAAAGCTCCATAATATGCATCACCTAAATCAACGATACCTATTTTAGCTCTACCTTTATTGACCTTTACTTTTATAGAATCTCTAAGAGCTCCAGAGTCAACTAGTCCTTTTTCGATAATATTTCCTTTTATATCTTTCTTTAAAACCTCTGCGCCCTTCTTTAGTGCATTAGTTTTCTCTTTTTCTGCCTTTGCTCCAAGCTCATTCACCTTTTGAATCAACTCTTCCATTCCATTAACTTTAAAGTCTGCTGTCATCCTTGTATATAAACTCCATCTCTTTTATTAAGTATGGATTCTCTTTGCCTGCGTCATAAGCACCGGCAAAACTGAATCCATTTTCTTTCATAGCTCTGATAATATCCTTGTATCTCATTATCTTATTAGGCTTTTTATATAAGTATCTAACCAATACATTATATTCAACTGCTAGATTCCTATCATCAGCGAACTCTGAATCTGACTCTGTGCTTACCTTGTAAATCACATAATCTTCAAGAGAGCTCTCTGATGTGGAATAATAGCACTCAATACCTAACCCTTTTATTATGCTTTTTACTTTCTTATAAATATCCATTACACTCTCAACTCGCATACTAAATCAACATATTTCTTCATTCCGTTGAAGTCAGAGATATTTTTAATATCGTATTCAGAGCCATTGAATATTACTGCATATTTTTTTGTTGCTAGAGGATCTAAGAGTAGCTCCTTTGTTTTGGGCGAATATCGAACTGTAAACAAGACTTTTTCTTGAGATACAACTGCATCTGATTTTAATATTTCACTTCCAGACTTTTTCATATATCTGCAGAAACAAGTTGCGAACTCTTG
The DNA here is from genome assembly GCF_047807365.1 of Peptacetobacter sp. AB800. NCBI lineage: Bacteria > Bacillati > Bacillota > Clostridia > Peptostreptococcales > Peptostreptococcaceae > Peptacetobacter > Peptacetobacter sp. AB800. The sequence goes on from NZ_JBLOUI010000019.1 coordinate 13,482, forward strand.
AGCTTCAAGTGGGAATCCAGCCTCATCTGTTTCCTGACTCATTGCTACAATTTTTATTCTGTCATTTAGATGCATCAAACCACCGACTCTCTACTTAAAAATTGCAACTTATTCACTAATGCATTAAATCCAAGAGGCATCTCTTTTTTATTCGTGCTCATACTCAAGTCACGATTATCATACCAATGTTTTGTCAGCATTTTTACAGAGAGAAGATATAACTCCTCTCTGCCATCTTTAACAAGTTTAGCCTCATTAACTCCACAACTTGATATATATTCCTCTGCTGCATTGATATAGTCTTCTATATTTTCAAAATCGTCGTCTATTCTAGCGTATAGCTTTACTTTCTCGACTTTCTGCTGTCTGTCCATTTTCAACTACCTCCTCAGCAGACATTGTTCCCTCATCAGAGGGTATATTAGGGTAAATCAGCAGATACAGTACATATTCTGAATGCTGATTTCATTTTTATCTTATGGTCTATCCAAGCTGTAAGGACGAACTGTTCCATACCTGTTTTAACATCTTTGTCTCTGTCATATAACATATCTAAGTCGTAGTTGAAGTGTGAATATCTAAAGTCACCAACTACAGGACTTTTAGCAAGTTCACAGAACTCAACTGGTACACCTAATATTGCCTCTGGCTGTGCTAAGTAAAGAGACGCATTTCCATTTGCAAGTTCTTTTATCATGTTGTAGTAGTCAACTCTTCTCATTACAACACTTGCATTTTCTGCGTAATCATCCTCTAAGTCAGCTACTGCAGATATTATTGTTTCATACATTGTTTTTCCTTTGACTTCTTTTATGTCATAGCTTGAACCTGTCTTTTTATAGAATGATTTTGTATCTGTAGTAGTATCAGAAAATGCTACTGTTTTCTCTTTTTTAGCAAGACCAGATGCAAGTGCATTATCTACAGTTGCAACTAAGTTTGTATCAGTTCCGTTTAATACTGTTTCAGATATTTCAACAAATACTTTGAATTTATTTCTTTCAAATACTATTGTTTCAGCTGATGCTGCTATTTCTTTCGCTGTTTCTCCATCTTTTATAAATGCATCATCTGAAAGAGTAAATGTTATTTTAGGAACTTCTAAATTAGTTATGTTTGTAAAAGTAGATAGGTTTCTTAATGGGTTTTTAGCAAATGGTTCATGTAATAACTCATTTGTCATAGTGCTTGGTAATAATTTTCCACCATTTCCAAGGCTTGAATCATCTCCAAGTTTCGCATTAACTCCTAATGTTGCAAGAGTTGATACTGATGGTTTTTCGTTTCTCATAACACATCTTATTAAATCAGCTTTTGCGTTTATTATTCTATCTTTTTCTGTTCCTGGAACATTTATTTTTTCTTTTGCCTCATCATCAAGTTTAGCAAGCTGAGCTTTCACTCCTTCAAATCTCTCTTCTAAGTCTTTAACTAGATTTTTCTGAGTCTCTCTTGTTTCCATATTAACTGAGAGATCTGAATACATTTCATTTAATTTATCCGTTTCTTTTTTAAGTTCGGCTCTTATTCCGTCGTACATCTGTTTCACTTTGAATCTATTCATAGCTGAATACCTCCTCATATTTTAGTGTTTTATTAATTCTTTCAATCATAGCTTTTGTTTCGCTATCCATTTCGGGCAATTTTTCCTTATTTTTTGCATTTAAAAAAGCATCTGGAACATTCTTATAATTCCTAAATGCTTTATCATCAAATTTAGCTGCAATTTTTACCTCTTCTAAAACTTCATCACATAACCCATACGCAAGAGCCTCATCAGCTGTGAGCCATGTTTCTGAATCTAATAATTCAGTTAGCTTTTCATCAGTCTGATTGAATCTTTTTAGATATATTGTTTTCATGCTATCACAAATTTTGTCTAGCTCTTCAGCTGTTTTTCTTAACTCAATAGCATTGCCTGCTGCATAAGTCCATGGGTTATGAATCATCAACATTGAGTTTGCTGGCATATAAATATTATCACCTATCATAGCGATAATACTTGCTATACTTGCTGCCATTCCGTCAACATGAACATCAATTTTTATATTTTTGTCAGATTTTACTCTCTGAAGTATGTTGTAAATAGCTACCCCATCAAATACATCTCCTCCAGGACTATTGATATATAAATTTATCTTATTAAAAGATTCAGCTTTTATATCTTCTAGTAAATCCTTTGGAGAATAAGAGTCATACCAATAATCTCCTATCTGGTCATAAATATAAATATCAAGTTCATCTTTATCATTCACTGACATCTTCCAATACTTCTCCATCTTTTACGCTCACCTCCTCACTAGAAACTAATTTATCTAAATTACTCATCTTGATTAAATCTCTTGAGACAAGCAATTCATCTCCATCTGGATGAGGCGGAAAATCTTCAAGAGCTCTTATCTCGTTCGGTGTCATTCCTCCCGACCTTAACATCTTGAAATAGAATTCTCCTCTTGTCTTCATGTCTGCCCTAGCAAATCCATTCATGTTTATTTTCACATAATAGCCTTGCATTTTTTCGACCTCAGACAAGCATTTTTTTCTAAATTCTTGCTCATACATTCTCGCTGTTGGTAGCATTGTATCAGTCATAAACTCCAACGAATTCTCCTCAGCTGATTTGTATGAGTTCTTATTTGGCATTATTTTCTGGACTGGTATATGGAACACTCTTGCAACCTTTGAAACTGTTATTTCTTCCATTTCAAAGATTTTTGCATCAACTGCACTTCTTTCTTTTAGCTCTTCAAGGCTCTTTCCACTATCAAGATAGATAATACCTTTTTTAATGTATTCTTGAATCATCTCGTGATATGCTTGAGTTTTCTGAGGGTCTAAGTTCCCAGTAATTTTAAAAGCATACTTAACATCAACATGATTTTCTAACTGCTGCATACTAAGAGTTTTAATTTTGTTGTCATACTCAATAGTATTTCTCAAAACCTTAATTGGACTGATACCATTTACTCCATCCACGCTCGCATATTTAAACGCAAGAATATGATCAGAGTGAATAAGTCTATCATGAACTTTGTACCATATCTCTTTTGTTTCTTCATTGACCATTGGATAAACATAATTATTATCTAAAACATAAAGAGCTGAAACATCTCCATATACGTCATACTCTTTGATTGCATAAGCTACCCCTTTGAGATTTCTTATTGTCTCCAAGAGCTCTATAAATTCATAGAATGTCATATTAGGATTTGCTCCATTTAAGAATATATTTGCCAAACTATTCTCACCAGCATCAACTGTTTTATAGTCCTTCTTTACATTGAAAGGTAAAGATGCCAATGCTTTGGCTTTTATAGTAACCGCTGAGAATATCGTTTCATTACCAGCAATATCATTTTCTGACAAGCTAAAATATCTATGAATATTTCTTGCTTGAATAGTACTGTTTGGAGTTTTGAAAAAAAATCCTTTTAATCTGCTAATTATCCCAACATTTTCACCTCCAATCTAAGAAGGAACATAAACAATGTCACCTTGTTGTTTTTCTTCAAGATAGACTTTCCATGCATCAATTACTGAGTCAATTGGGTCTATCCTATCCTCATCAAGAGCCTTGTCTATCTTAATCTCTCCAAATGAATTTCTTGTAGTTGTAGCATTGACCGCACTCCATTTGAAGAGCTTGTTGTCTTTGTTGTATTTAACAACCTTCGCATCAATAGACAATTTAAAATCTACTGTTGCATCATTTAAGGATCTCGCTGACTGAGTTATATCTATCAAGTCACATCCTAAAAATTCTAAATCTGAAAGGAATGCTGATGCGTTGTGATGGTCATATCCAACCGCCGTAATTCTTATTTGATATTTATCAATTAAATCATTCAGATAATTTATTATAAATTTGTAGTCTGTCTTGATAGCAAATGCTCCAGTTGTAAGAGTTAAGAGTCCATCATTGACCCATAAACGATATGGAACATCATCAGTTCTTTCATGCTCAAGCAACCTAAGTTCTGGCATAAAAGAGTGCGAATGAATGAATACACTTTCATTTTCATCCTCTTTGTTGAGAGGGAACAATAGACAAATTGAAGTTAAGTCTCCACCACTCGACAAGTCTATTCCTAATATGCACTCACGACCAACCATATCCTCAATAGTTAAATCTGATGCACACTCATTCAGTTTTTCAACGTCTAAATAACGACCGTCTTTATAGCTCACCCACATATTCAGCCATTTAGTCATGAAGTCTAATAAATCAGAGCCACCCTTTTCTTTTGCTTCAAGAGCCACCTCACTCATTTTATAAACTTCATGCATATTAATCGTATCATCCTCATTTAAAAGCAATAATGGATTAGCTTTTACCCAATTGTGGTAATCCCAAATATCATCATCTTCATCCATTTCGGCTATATAAATAAATAACGACTCTTTTTCAATCGCTCCAGATAATACTTTTTTACAGAACTGATAATGTTCATAACAAAAGCTATTAAGGTCAAATCCTGCTGTTGTTATGGCTAAAATCAGAGCATTGTTGACTTTACGTTGACCTCCAAGTAATAGCTTATAAGTCTGATTTGTTCTGTGAGCATGTAGCTCATCAGGAACTGCTAAAATAGACCTAAAACCATCTATTGTCTTTGTGTCTCGACCAATAGCAACTATATTTGTTCCAGTAGCTCCAGCCGTAATCTTATTTTGTGACTCAACAATTTTGAAAAGTCTGTTCAAGTCATCATCTGCAATAATAAACTTTTTAACTTCATCCCAGACAAGTTTTGCCTGGTCAGCTTTTGTTGCTGCACAAATAATTCTCCCTTGCTTGTAAGTTGAAAAATTTGAATCTTTAACAACTTTTGAACCTGCCAAAAACGTCTTTCCATTCTGTCTTGCAAGCTGAACATATGCCTCTCTAAATCTGACATAGTTTGTTCTCTTTTCTCTCCAACCTTCAATACTTCCTAATATAAAATCCTGGAATCCTCTTGTCCTTAGTGGAATCTCTTCATCCCCTTCAAGAATTGTCAATTCATTGTAAAGGTCAAGAGCCTCCTCACTTTTCTCAACATCCCATTTAAACCTAAATTCTTTGGTTCTACTCTTTTTTAAATCATCTAAGTGTCTTTGACAAGCTTGAATAACACTTTTACCAGCAATCACCTTTCCAGCAACAACTTTTTTTGCGTACTCGGTGACTCTGTCTCGTCTTCTTCTAGCCATTACTTAGCCTTGATATATTTTATAAATTTGTTTTCTTCTGCCTCAGCTTCAGGAACAACTATTTTCAGCCTGTCAGTTGTTGAAAGTCCTAATTTAGCCGAACATCTGAATATTGTGTCTATATATCTTGACTGAGCTGTTACCCATGGAGATATTCTTTCTCCATGTTTTCCGTCTACTACATAGCCATTTAATTCAATAGCTCTTGTGACTTCTAAATATGAAGAATAGGATTTGCAATATATCGTCAAAACAGACAAGTCTAAGTCATCCCATAGGTCTATTTTTTCAGCTGCATCTCTAATTCTTATAAATTCCTCAACAGCTATAGGATCATCTTGAAGAGCTTCAGGAACTTCTAAGTTTCTATCAACTTTTATCGCTTTTTCTTGCTTTTCTCTTAGCTCTTTTTCTCTTTTACTCAGATGTTTTTTAGTTGCTGCTGCTACTTTTTTCTGTCTTCCCATACATTTCCTCCTTTCTTCATTTTTTATTTTCACACAAACCCATTTTCCCACATTTTCCCAAAAAGTTTAAAAAGGGGAACTCTCGGACAGAACAGAATCCTCTGCGTTGGCGTTCTCCTTAAAACAATTTCGTCAAAGGAGGGGGGATTAAGGAAAAATATTTTCCTTTTAATCAAACAATCGTTCTGCTTTTAATAAAATTTCTTTCAAAAGCTCCTTTGTTTCTTGCTGCTTGTCTTTGTTTCTATATAGTTTATGTATTTTCTTGTGCGTTTTGTAACTTACAGGAATCAGATTGTTCAAGTCTGTTCCTAGTTCTTTATTATCTTTAAACTCTTCAATGTGATGTACCAGCTGAGCTGTGACCACATTGTCATTAATAAAGTATTCGTATAAATCTAAATAGTTATACCTTGCAAGAACTGCTGCTCTCACTTCTTTCCACATCTCTGAACCATAGAAGTCAGAGTTCTTTCTCTTGTATTTGTTATATTTCTTTTGTCGTTCTAGTCTCACACGTTCTCTTTCTGGTCTACAAAATTCACAACATTCTTCAGCTGCATCAATCAATCTTCCACACTTGCAATACTTCTTTAATCCCATCTTGAAATCACCTTCTCAACTTAACATATCTTATATTCTGTTAAACTCACATAACTCTTTAAAAACAACTCTGAACTATAGTTGATTCAATAGTTTCAATCACTTGTTTCTTTAGTCTTAAAAAATCAATTTAACATCAACTCGTTATGTTTAATTAACTACATAGATTTAATAGAATTTAATTACCAGTATCTGAAACGATTGTATGCTCTATCTTGATAATCTTGCTCAATTCCTATATAACGCAATGTTATTGCAGGACTTGAGTGATTGAATATCTTTTGTAAGAATGCAATGTCTTTCGTTTGTTGATAGTAATGATAGCCGAATGTCTTTCTCATACTATGAGTTCCAAGGTCATCAATGCCAAACATATCACCCAGCTCTTTGATGATCTGGTATGCTCTCTCTCTACATAATGGATTGTTATATCCGTTTCGGCTCTTTATTAAAAACTCATTGTCTTTTTTATCAGAGCAATAATGATTCAATGTCTTTTTTAATATTGGATTAATCATTATTATCTTTTTCTTTCCTGTCTTATTTTCTTTGATGGTTAGTTGTTTCTTATTCTTAACGTCTTTGACTCTCAGCTTTAATATGTCTGACACTCTCAAACCTGTATATATTCCCATCTGAAATAAGACAAGATTTCTTTCATTCGTTTTCTCCAGATAATCGCACATGTTTTCCAGAACAGTTACGTCTCTTATTGGCTCTACGTAATTCATTCTTATCCCTCTTATTCTCTGAGTGGTCAAAGTTTGGCTTTGTTGTCATTTGAATAGTTAGTCTCTTGTCCTTCTCATTCAGTTCAGCTGCTGGAATCTCTCCTGCATCTATCCACTTCAAATCCATTCAATCACCTCCTGAGAATTTAGAGTATGAAAAAAGACACCCATTTCTGAATGTCTTTAATCCCTTCAAATTGTTATTATAGATTCGGTTATAATTTTGTGTCTTTTTTTACAATACTATTTTAACACGTTTTAAAAATAAAAAACGGCAAAAAAGTGGCAATTGTATACAATGTACTAGACTATCTTTTTAAGACGGTACTTCCAAACAATGCGACTGCTATTGAGAGAACTGCCTCATCTCTCTTGTATCTCAAGTTTCTCTCACTATAGCACATACTTCTGACAATGCTGTTCCAACTATTCTTTTCAATATAGAAAAGCTTTATAATCTGAGCTTCAATCTCTGGTAGACTATTGATTGCTCTGTCTATCTTATTCAGCAAATACTCATTCTCTTTAATATCCAAGTCAATCATCTTGTTCCTATGCATCAATCTCATTGCATCCTTTTCAACTCCATCATTGGCTGTGCTAGTCTGAACATTCACTGAATCATATGTAATAGCTGGCAATGATACGAATAAGTCAGCTCTTTCCTTTTCCTCTTTTAAAATCTCTATATTCAATTTAATCTGGTTGTAGTTTCTCAAAAGCTTTTTCGTTTCTCTTTTGTATGTTTTCTCTTTGTTTGAATCCGTCATGATGCTCCTTTCTATTTAGAGAATCCTCTGAGCATTCCGTCCTTAAAGATAAAAGCTATCTTGTACTGACTCCATATCTCAAATGCCTCCTCTAAAGTTATGCTGCATATATTTTTAAATTTAATATCTTTCATTTTCTCACCTCTGTTAAAATTTCACAGAGCATGATATAATATATTTGTTAGATAAAAACATCATGCTCATGTTTTTAATTCTGGAGACTGTATGCCACTACAGTCTCCTTTTTCATTTTCTAATCTTCTATTTCCAACTCTTTTATAATCATTGTTCCATCCCAATCTTTTTTACTTGAAATATATTCTCTAGCTTTATCATAAGTTGTAAACAACCTTTCAAGCTCTCTATCTCCAAATGCTTCCTTGTACACTGCGTATATACTCATTATTTTCATTTACATCCCCTCCAGTTTCTCATCAATCTTTTTTGCGTACTTCTTTTTTATTCTCACACTCTTAGTATTAAAGAGTTTTCCACGTTCATTATTGATTCTATTCAAGACTAATCTGTATGATCTTATTACTCCATCCTTATCTTCAATCTCTTTTTTCAAAACTACATTCTCACTTTGAACGTTTGATAATTCTGATTTTAGCTCTTTCACAAAATCATTATTTGATTCTAATCTCTTTTCATAGCTCTCTATGATTTCATCCTTGTTAATTAGTCTCTTTTCATAATCATCAATTATTGCTTGCTGTATCTCAGCAACTTCTTTTTTCGTACTTAATCCAAATATCATTAATCCATTACCTCCAATCTGAATATTGCTTTCCTATCCCATCCACGACTCTCAAGCTTTTCATTGTGTTTCTCAAGAGCTTCAGCTATTTCCTCTGTTGTTAATCCCATAACCTCGAAGAATGATAAAACTGATTGAATAACATCAAACCCCTCTTCAAGAATATGTTCTTCATCACGTTCCTCATCAGCTGTTGCTTCTAAAAATTCAGCTTGTTCTTCAACAAATTTATACCTTGCATTCTGTTCAGTCCAATCACTATCTTGCATTAATTGATATATAAACATTTTTACCTCCTAAAATGGCACGTCATCATCATCAACTGCGCCATAACTTTCTTGTTCTGGTGTTACTGTTTCAGTATTTTCTACTTTTCCAGTAGGTTTCGCCCATACATGAACTTTTGAACATTGAGCCTTTGTAAATGTCTTATTTTCTCCATTCTTATCCTGGTATCTGTCTACTCTCATATAACCATGAGCTTCAACTAAAGAACCTTTTACTCCATAGCTTGCTAAATACTCAGCAGGCTTGCCCATTACTTCACATGGAATGAAATCCGTGTCTTTAGTTCCATCTCTCTTTACAAAATCTCTATCAACTGCAATTGTAAAACTTGCAACTGCTGTTCCAGCTCCTGGAATATATCTCAACTCTGGGTCTTTTGTAAGTCTTCCAACTAACACTAAACTATTCATAAATATCAAACTCCTCTCCATCATATGTATTAAGTGTTGCATATTTTGCTTTGTGCCGTTGCTCAAGAGCAAATTTTTTTATACAATCTTGACACACTATAAATCTCAGCGACTGTTCAGTTCCTTTCTCTTCATCAAGTAAATTTATTTTCATTTCTCCTGGATAACTTTTTATTTTCTTACAGTTTTCACACCAACATAAATTAAAATATCTTAATATGCTATTCACAAAATCCTTTATCATTTTTATAATATCCTCCTTATACTTATTGAGCCATTTTTATAGAATTTTATTTTTAATTTACATCCACAATGAGGACAACTTATTTCTCTTGCTTTTCCAAACTTTTCTATTAATAAAAAATGCATCTTGCAATCAAAACATTCTACAAAGTTCATCCTTCTATCTTCTGCAGGATCATTTATAGCTCTCTCTATTTCTTCCTTATCCTCTTGAATTATATTTTCTCTAACCCAATCAAACCAAATATCTTTATTCATAATCTTCCTCTTCGTCCTCTCTACTATGTTCAAAGAATTCTCCATCATCCTCAAGATATAAAACAAACCAATGATTTTTAAATAAATTTAATTCACTAGCTGAAAAACCAAATAAGTTAATAAGCTCTTTTTTATCTTCTTTGTCATCAATCATATTTATAAGCTCTTTAAAATCATCTTTGCTCAGACAAACAGCTTCTCCAAGAGGTGAATCTGAAAATTGGCATTTCAAATATAATCCCTCGCTTACTTTTTTTCTTTCTAATCTATGAATTGTACTAATCACAGGCTGAATTGAGTTTCTTGATAATCTAACTCTTCGCTCCTTATCATTTTTTACTCTTCCCCAGCTCCAATACATATAAAAGTCTTGCTCTGTTTCTCCAGGCATCTTCTCAATAAATTCCAAAAATGGATATGATAATTGAAATAACATTTTCTTCTCCTCCTATTTTTTAGCATTTAATAAATCAATTATTTTGTATTCTTTTTCCTTATCTTCCAGCTCTAAGAAGTCAGCAAATCGTGGCTCTATCCTATCGCCATATATCTCAGTTCTACCCTTTGCTCCAACTCTTGCATGTGTATAGCCTAGAACCGAAAAAGCTCGCAAACGAACTCTTGTATAATCTGACTCTTTATATTTTCCGTCATTGTACTTTTCTCTAATTAATTGAGGATCTTCTTTTCTTACTGTCAAATCTCCATGCTCTTGATATTCTTGTTTGTAAACTGATTTTTTAGAACCTATTTTTTTAATTTTCCCTTTTATGCTCAAATCTTTTCCTCCTTTTTTCGATAGCTGGGAACTTAATCCCAGCTACCTGATTATTAAAATGGCGCAATGCCATCAATGTCACCTTGCTCATACAACTTATTTGTATCGTACTTATACGTTCTGTCTCTTTCCTCTGGCAAGTTCCACAGTCTCTTTCTATCCTCATCAAAATACAGTCTCAATCTGCATTTTTGCTTTCCAGTCACCCTGTTCTTTATAATCAGAATGTGCGTTTCATCGGTGCCGTTGTCCTCGTCAATATTCCTATTCATTGCAAGCTCATAGTCACATAAGTTTATAATTTCGCTTGCTCCAGACACATCAAACATATCAAAACTTTTAGCATCTCCGCCCTTCTTTGGATGAGCTATTAGGATAATTACAAGCTTGTATTTTTTCGCTAGATTCTTCAGATTCCTAACAAAATTTTTCTGAGCCTCATACTTGTCATTCTTGTTGTCAATTGCTAGAGTCATCAAGTTATCTATGATAAAAAGCCTAACCCCTTTTTTTAGCCATAGATGCTCAATCACATTTATCATATCCATCTCTCCAGCAACTGCCTCTTCTGAGTAGATGAACAAATTCTCTTTCACCCATTCCTTAATCAATCCTACTGCATACTCTGAAGGTGCGTTGAATTTCGCTCCATATTCTGTCTGATATTTTTTTATATGTTCCTTGTCAACCACAGTATTCCTGAACCAATCCATTACTGTTGATGCTGGCAACTCTCCAGAATACAAGAATGCCTTTTGCCCCTCATCAATCCGTGATGCAATGAACTGATTGATAATTGTTGACTTACCACTTGAAGGTCTACCACTCAGAACTGTAAGAGTTCCATATCTGAAACCATCCATTACTGCGTCAAGTTTTTGAAAACCTGTGCTCAGATTATCATGCAGCGAATAATCAACTTCAATCTCACTTGCATCAAGATAGTTGTCAGAAATTGAACTGTTGTTGATGCTTATTCCCTGGAGAGCCTCGATGTCACTTGTAAGCTCTGATAATGGTGCTTGATTTTCTATTGCTCGAATCAGTTCAGTTGCTTGAGCTTGTAGTTGTCTCAGTAGATTTTTCTCCTTCAAAATCTTGATGTAGTGGTCAACGTTTGAAGTTGTCGCAACCACACTTGTCAAACTTGTAATATACCGAACACTGATTTTATCAGCGACTCCTTTTCTCTCAAGAGCCTCTCGCAATAGTATCAAATCAACTGGCTTGTTACTGTCTAAGATTTCCCTCATACTGTCGAATATGACCTTGTGTGACTCAAAGAAAAACATATCTCTGTTAATCTCTCTGAGCTTGTAGCATATCTTGTCATCCAACAAGAACGAACCAAGAACTGATTGCTCAGCTTGTTTATCGTATATCTCTTTCACTTTTTACAGCTCCTTAAATCTTGATAATCCTGAACTACTTTCTGCAGCATCTTCTTTTTTCGGCTTTGATGGTGCTTCGTTCAGATAGCCTTCAAAGTTTGTTCCGAATAAAGTCTGCGGTCTCAAATACATCTCCATATCTGTTCCTAGCCAAGACTTAGTTTTTATATCAATCACCTTTTTAAAATCTTCTAAAGTGAAACCTTCGTTCAGTCTTGCTTGTATGAAACTTTTAGTTTTTGGAGTACTGTATTTATAATTTTTATGTGCTTTTTCATTCAAGTACTCGACTATATATTTATATATATTATATATATTATCTTTGTTCCGGTATTGATACCGGTTGGGTTCATTTTGCAAATTGTCAAAAACGTTGGAATTTAAACCATTATGAGCATTTTTGCAACTGGTATTGATACCGCACCCCTCTGGTACTGATACCGCACCCTTTCGGTATTGATACCGCACCCCTCTGGTATTGATACCAGTTGGGTTTTGTGTAAATTCTGAATCATATAGCTCAATTTTTAAGTCATAAAATTTCTTTGTAAAAGCAAAATAACTGCGTGTTCCATTCTTTCCTCTGATACTTTTGGGAGTTATTACGCCAACATATTTTCTGTTCTTAATTTTCTTTCTCATATTGTCTGAGTAGCCTTTTACTTTCTCATCAAACCCCTCTGGTTTTGTTCCAAGGTTATGAACAAATATTTCTCCAAGTCTTGATTTTGAAATATTGATAATTGGAATATCTTCAATGAATTTATCGTAAAATACCCAATAGAAAACTTGATTTGTTTCAGCATCATACTCTTGCTCAGCATCCCCTGATGCAACAAAATCTTCAAAGTGTTTAAGGATCAGCAACTCTTCTATGCTCAATCCGTACTCTATAGCCTTTGATTGCTTATAACCGAATATTTCATTTCTCACTAAAATCACCGCCTTGTTTTTTATTTTTTTATGTGGTAATATTCAAATAACACGAATTTTTTATATGAATGTTTTATCATTCATATCTGAGAGACCTGCTGGTAACAGGTCTCTTTTTTATTTTCTATTTTCTCCCACATGTGGGCGAAAAATTCTTCTCAATAAATTAATCTGACCTCTATTTGTTATTAGTACAACTGGATTCTTATTTTTCCTATGATAGCTATATTCAACTAATCCTCTATCAAGTGCATACTGTGTCGGCTCTCGTCCATTTTTTAGAAGTATGTTATACATTTTCAAGAGCTCTCTCAATCCTCTTTCAGATATTGTTTTTCCTTCGCTACTTATCAGCTTAGCCATTCCTCGTATTGTTATTGAGTTTGCTCTTCCTACTACATTCTGAAGTATTTTCTCATTTGCCTTGAAGTTTTCTTCTAACAACAACATCTCCTTAATATTTTCTCTTTTAATATTTTCAATAGACCTTTCAACTCTCAACTTAACTAGAGCATTAGAAAAGTTTTTTCTGAACTCTCTTGCTTGTTTATTTTCGACTTTAAATGCAAGCCAATAGAAAAAATCTTCTGGAATAAAATCTCCTTTCTCCCACTTGTGGGAGAATCCATACTCCTCAGAATATTTATTTATTCTGTCATATCTTACAGTCTTATATTCTTTGCCCTTCTTCATCTGAACTTTTACAAGACCAAGTTTTTCAGCTGCATCTTCTATGTTTATATCAAGTGTCATATTTTCATTTTGAACGGCTCTGATATTTCCAAAGTCAAATAAACTTACTACTTTATTCTGAGCAACCATTACTTCCTGTACTGGCATATCTTATCCCTCCTGTTCTTCTTTTTTAACTGTTCTCTTTCTTCTTGCTGCAGGTTTCTTCTCTTCCTTTTCAGCCTCTTCTAGCTCCTTGCTCTCTTTTATAGTGTTTAATAGGATACTGAAGAACATTCCAAAGAATGTATAACCAAATGCAAATAACATAAGATTGAACTCTCCAGCTATCATCTGATATGCTGCAAGTGAAAATGCTAATATATAAGTTGCTTTCATTTTTTATCCCTCCATATTTTCGCCCATATCTGGGAGAATTTTATTTTTTGCTCTTGCATCTTTTAAAACTTTATTCATATCTTTGCCTTCGTTCTCTCTGATAAAACGATTCAGCTCAGCTTCTCTTACTCTATATGAATTGTTGAACTCTAACTTTTTAAGAAGTCCTGCGTGTATGAAATCATAAACTGGACTTGTAGTTGTTCTTTTATATCCTAATCTCTCAGCTACATCTCCAACCTTTAAAAGCTTCTCTGGTGCTTCCTGATAGATTACATTAACAACCTTTTGTGTTGTGCATGGTCTTTTAATTCTAGTCATATCATTCCCTCCTTGCGCTTGCTTTTTCTAATGCTAATTTAAGATTTAAAGCATCACTCATAATCTTTTGTAGTTCGTTTATACATTCGTTGACACTTACAAGCTCATCATCAGTTATCTCTCCATCTTCCAGAATTTCAAGAATTTTATCCTTTGCTCTCTCTGCCTGCTTTAAAGATTGAATAAAAATTACTGATGATTTGTACACATTACTCACATCATTGTGTATAACTTTGCAGCCGAATTTTCTTCCTATTGCACAAATGTTATTACAAAAATGAGTTATTATCTTTTCATCCTTGTATAGCTCTGACATTTTAAGAGCTTCTTCTGGATATGCTTCTCGCTGATCTGTTTCTATGAAGAATAATCTCTCTTTATTCATTCCTAATAATTCAGAAGCTGTTACTCTATTTGAACATTTAGGATTTTGACTCATTACTCTTGCTTCATAGTAGATATTTCCTTTTGCCACTGTTGCTGTTCTGCTCATGTTTTTCACCTCTTTTAAATATCTATCTTTCCATTAGTAAAAGTTTTGATTGATATAGATGGAAATCTTTCTTTTATTGCTCTTAGCATATCCTCTGTTATTTCCATATTTCCTTTTTCCACAGCTTTAATATCAGATTCTTTTATTCCTGTTAGAAAAGCAAATCCATGCCGGCTTTCATTTAAAATAACTCTCAACATCCATAAATTTTTTGCTATTTCATTAGGAAAATCTTCTTTTTCACTTCTACTTTTTGCAAAATCTATGCTTTTTTTGAAAAAATTTTCTCTTTTTTTATTTTCCTTTTCTAATTCTTTTTCTGATAATTTATATTTATAAGTTATAAATACATCTGTATATCCATTTTCACTATTTAAATATTTTATCTGTTCCACTTCCATTGAAGGATTAACATTTACCTCTCTAAAAAAATTGAATACACTTTCTTCTAGTGAGGAGTTTACTATTCCACCCATTGCACCTCTATTTGAAAAAGTTCTTATTCCCCAGTACCAATCTTTCTTTGGAAACCTTCCTTTTAAAATTGTTAGTCTATCCATTTTTTCACCTCTTTTTTCGGATGTTAAAACTGCTATCGCCATTATTTTGATATTTATATTTTTTATATAATGAGATATTCTTTAAATAACACAATTTCTAAAATAGGGACTTAGTTTTTAAAAAAATTTTCTATCCTACAATTTAATATTTTTGCTAAAAGTGGAATCATATCCGCTTTAAAAGAGTATGTTCCTGATTCATACTTCAAATAAGTTGAAGCATTTTTAAAACCTAGACATTCAGCCATTTTCTGTTGGGAGATTCCTAATTCTATACGTCTTTCTTTTACAAAATCAAGGTTGAACATATTTTTTCACCTCTCTTTCTTTTTTCTATTTCAGAAATTCTATATTTAGATAATAACATTTCTAAAATAGAAAATCAATACTTTTTTTCCCTATTTTAGGGATTTTTATTTATTAGACATTTTAAAATGTTATCATATTTCCATAGTGGAAATTATTTTTAAAAGGAGCTTTGACTATGAATGTTAATGATAGAATAAAAATGCTTAGAGAAGAACTTGGCATAGAGCAAAAAGCATTGGCTAAAAAACTCGGTATAAGCACAAGTGTTATGAATAGAATTGAATTAGGTACTAGACCAATAAGGGATGAAGAACTTTCAAAACTTGCTGATATATTTAGCGTTTCAGTTGATTATCTTCTTTGCAGAACAAATATCAGAGATTTGCAAGAGAATACACTAGCTGCACATATGGATGATAGAACTAAAGAACTGTCTGAGGATGGACTAAAACAACTTGATAATTTCATCGACTTTTTAATTGCTCAAGAAAAACGGAAAAGATAATGACTAAGTTTGAGCAATTATTAGATATAGCTGATAAAGAAGATATTATAATAAAATTTGTTGATGAAATTCCAGGAATTTTTGCTGAGGCTTTATATATATCAAGAGATGGCATCCGTATGATCCTCTTAGATAATATTTTAAAAAGCAATAATATTCGTATGACCGAAGTATTAGCGGAGGAATTAGGACACTATTTCACAAGTATGGGAAATAATATAAAACCTAAAAATTATTTTGATAAAATTAGTATAGATAAATGTGAGGCTAAGGCTCTTCGCTGGGCGTGTAATTTTTTAGTTCCAAAGAACGAACTTATAGATGAATTAAGAAAAAGACCATCTACTATTGATGAGCTTGCTGATGGGCTGTCTGTAAGTAAAGATATTTTAATGCAAGGTATTTATTATTTGTCACTTAATCATGACTATTTGCTTATAGATAATGATTTATATCTTGTACTTACTAATTATCCTAATTTATATATTTATAATAAAGTTTAAAGGAGTGATTATATGAATTTATTGGTTGTTGGAAATGGTTTCGACTTAGCTCACGATTTTCCAACTTCATACAAAGATTTTTTAAAGTTTGTTGAAGAGGTTCAAGATTTTGTTGAATTTAGAAAAGTTGCTAAAAATATGACACGTGGTAAAAAATACTTCAATTTTTTATTAGAATTTTCTAATACTGAAAGTGGTATAAAGTATATATCTGATATATGTAACTTTTCTAAAAAAAATTTATGGATTAATTATTTTAATAGATATTTAAACGATGACAAATTGTCTTTCAAAGAAAACTGGATTGACTTTGAACTTGAGATTTCTAAATTTATAAAAAGAATGGATTATATGAATAAATCTAAAGAAATATATATAAAAGAAAATTACAATAAGGTTATGATGAATGATACTCCAAGATTTTCAGCAACTCCTTCAGATATTGTCTTTATTGAAAAATTAGAACCAAATATATTAGAGAGCACAGGTGCTTGTCCTACTAAAAATGGTTATCTTGTTTCTATAAATTACTTCAATCAATTAAGAGATAAATTAATAAATGATTTAAATCGTTTAATTCGTTGTTTAGAAATATATCTTAGTTGCTATATAAATACACTTGATAATAAGGTTCGAATAAAGGAAATTGATGACTTAAGTAGTGATATAAATTATGTTTTAAGTTTTAATTATACAAATACATACGAAAGATTGTATGGTAATAATAAAGATGTGGAATATGATTATATTCATGGAAAAGCTGATTTAAATCATTCTTTAGAATCTTGCCCTCTTGTACTTGGAATAGATGAATATCTTGATGAAACTGAAAGAAATGAAAATATAGATTTTATACAGTTTAAAAAATATTTCCAACGTATTTATAAAAAAACTGGATGCGAATATATAACTTTATTAGAAGGTTTAAGTGAACCTCTTAATATATATATCTTTGGTCATTCTTTAGATATTACTGATAAAGATATTTTAAGTGCACTTATAAAGCATCCTTTTGCCAATACTACAATTTATTATCACAACAAAGATGCTCTTGCTAAACAAATTGCAAATCTTGTTCGTGTAATATCACAAGATGAATTAATAAAAAATGTTTATGGTGCACATCCTAAAATAAAGTTTGTTAAACAGAGTTAATATTTTAAAAGCTTGCTTCTATAATGAAGTAGGCTTTTTTATTTTCTCCCACATCTGGTCGAAAATATTCGTCAGTTTTTCCGTATTTATTTTTTGTCGAACAAATGTTTTAATAAAGTTAATAAAATTGAATGGAGGAAAAAATAAATGAATAAAATCACAAAAATCAAAATACTATCTTTTAAACTGACACTTGCTGGAGTAATAAATCAATCTCTTTTCAAGCTATATCAAGCCTCTAATATAGCATTTATCAAGAAATTACATATCAAATCATGTAAATATATTATCTCGTTACTTCCAGTAATAGAATCATTATAGGTGGTGATAATATGGGTTCAGTAAGAAAAAAAGGAACTAACTGGTATTATTACTTTGACGTTGGAACTGTTGGAGGAAAAAGAAAAAGGATTGAAAGAGCTGGAGGGAAAACTAAAAAAGAGGCTCTCAAGGCTCTTGCTATTGCTGAGGCGGAATACTTTGAGTGTGGAAATATAAAAGAAGATTCATCTGAATCATTTGCTGATTGGATTAATTATTGGATTGAGGAAATTGTAAATCCTCAATTAGCCTATCAAACATACACTACATATAAATACATAGCTGATAGTCATTTAATCCCTGGTCTTGGCTCATACAAGCTCAAAGCGTTAAATCCTATGCTACTTCAAAAGTTTATAAATAAAAAATGTGAAGATGGATATGCTTTCAATTCTGTAAGAGCTATGAAAAAAGTTTTAAGCTCATCTCTTAAATATGCGGTCTATCCCGCTCAGAAAATAAGAGAGAATCCTGCAGCATATGTTCAGATGCCTAAAGAAAAGATCAGAGAAAAGAAAAGCAAAATAATCTCTGAAGAAAACTACAAAAGAATATTATCATTTGTAGAAACAGAACCTGCTCTTGCAAATATGATTCAGATTGGATGGCATACTGGAATGAGATGCTCTGAAATATGTGGATTAACTTGGGACAATGTGGACTTTGACAACAAGGTTATTCACGTTAAGAACAACCTTCTAAAGAAGGGCAAAGAACTTGAGCTTTGTTCTCTTAAAACAACATCTTCTTATAGAGATATTTATTTTGGAAAAGAGCTTGAGGATCTGTTAAGAAAACAGAGAAAACTTGAAAATATTAAAAGGCTTGAATATGGTGAGTATTGGAAAAATGATTTTAATCTGGTATGCACTCGTGAAAATGGTAAAGCATATTATGCTAACCTTGTCACTAAGCGTTGCTCTAATATATCAAAAGCTCTGGGCATTGACTTCACGTTCCACATGCTGCGTCATACAAACGGAACTCGTATGCTTGAAGCTGGAGTTCAAGAAAAGGTAATACAGGAACGTTTAGGTCATGCAAGTATCAATACGACTATGAATGTATATGTTAAGAGTACAGAGGAATTGAACAGAGATGCTGCTGAAAAACTTGAGGCTCTCTCATCAGCAATCTAAGCAAAAATAAAAGTTCCGCCATCTATCCTGAGCGGGTGGAAGAATGGCGGAACTCTTTTGATTTCCGAATATAAATTTAAAGTTTTCCGTTCAGATTTCAACGTTTGAGCGGGTCGCTGAAATCTAGTTCATATTATTTGAAGTAAAGTACTCCTGATTCGAATATTTTCTGGTCTTTTTCACCAAGTATATTCTTAGTTATGTTTGCACTTAATCTTTCTGAGTGACCCATCTTACCAAATACTCTACCGTCTTTACTTGTTATACCTTCAACTGCGTAGAATGATCCATTTGGATTGTGGTCTATATCATATGTAGCATTTCCGTCGAAGTCTACGTACTGAGTAGCTATCTGTCCGTTTTCTATAAGCTCTTTCATTACTTCTTCACTTGCAACGAATCTACCTTCACCATGTGATATTGGTATACTATGTATATCTCCAACTTCTGTCTGAGCTAACCATGGAGATTTGTTAGAAGCTATTCTAGTGTTAACTATCTTAGCCTGATGACGTCCTATATTATTGTAAGTTAATGTAGGAGCTTCTGCACAAGGTTCTATTATTTCTCCGTATGGTACTAATCCAAGTTTTATAAGAGCCTGGAATCCATTACAGATACCTAACATTAAACCATCTCTTTCATTTAAGAATTCATGAACAGCTTCTTTCATCTTAGGATTTCTGAATACTGTTGCTATGAATTTAGCTGAACCATCTGGTTCATCACCAGCACTGAATCCACCTGGTATCATTATTATCTGTGATTTTTTGATTTCTTCAACCATAGCGTCTATAGATTCTTCTATATCCTGGTAAGATAAGTTTCTAAATACTTTTATAGTTGATTCTGCACCAGCTCTATCAAAAGCTCTTGCTGCATCGTATTCACAGTTTGTTCCAGGGAATGCTGGTATTAATACTTTAGGTTTTACTATGCTTAATGAAGATTTAGCTGGAGCACCAGTTCTTACATAGCTTATATTTTCTATTTTTGAAGTTATTTCAGCTGCTTTTGTTGGGTATATAGATTCTAAAGTATTGCAGTGAGATTTGTATAATCCACATAAGTCTACTTTTTCACCGTTGAAGTCTATAGCAGGTTCTGCTGTAGTTTCCCCAAGAACTATACATCTGTATCCTTTTAGAACTGATAAATCATCTTCTGCAAGTTCAAGAAGTATTGTTCCGTAATCAGCTGCAAATAAATCATCAGTGTTTTCATAAGCCTCTACAGCTTCTTCACTGAATTTGAATCCGATATGGTTACCGAATCCCATCTTAGCAACTGCTTCACCAACTCCTGCAAATCCAAGAGCATAACTTGAAAGCACTTTGCCATCTAATATTAATTCTCTTACTTTTGTAAGGTTTTTCTTTAATTCATCAAAGTCTACTACACCATTGTCTAAAGTAGCTGCTGATATTTTAACTACTTTTGATCCAGCTTTTTTGAATTCAGAAGTAACTACATTTTTAGCATCTACAGTATCTACTGCAAATGATACTAATGTTGGAGGTACGTCTATATCTTTGAATGTTCCTGACATAGAGTCTTTACCACCTATTGCAGGTATTTCAAACTGTTCCTGAGCATAGTATGCACCAAGTAAAGCTGCGAATGGTTTACCCCATCTTTCTGGAGCTTTTCCAAGTCTTTCGAAGTATTCCTGGAAAGTAAGTCTTGTCGTAGCGTAGTTTCCTCCAAGTGCAACTAATTTAGCAACAGATTCAACTACTGCATATAATGCACCGTGGTATGGAGACCATTTACCTATTTTAGGGTTGTATCCGTAAGTCATTATTGTAGAAGTATCAGTTTCTCCACCAAGTACTGGTATTTTAGCAACCATACCCTGTTCTGGAGTAGCCTGATATTTACCACCAAATGGCATTACTACTGTATTTCCACCTATACTAGTATCGAATTTTTCAACAAGTCCTTTCTGAGAACAAGTATTTAAATCAGATAATGCTTTGTGGAATTTTTCTTCTATAGTATTAGCACCTTTAACTATTTCTACATTGTCGAAGAATGTATTTTCTTCGTCAACTTTTTCAACTACTACGTTAGTTTTCTGTTTAGCACCGTTAGTGTCTAAGAAAGCTCTCTTTAAGTCTACTATAGCTTTACCATTCCAGAATAATCTCATGTATCCTGTATCAGTAACTGTAGCAACGTGAGTAGCAATTAAATTTTCTTCTTTTGCTAATTCTATGAATCTATCTTTGTTTTCTGCAGCTATTGCAACTGCCATACGTTCCTGAGATTCTGATATTGCAAGTTCAGTACCGTCAAGTCCGTCGTATTTCTTAGGAACTAGGTCTAAGTTTATGTCTAAACTTTCAGCTATTTCACCTATAGCAACACAAACCCCACCTGCACCGAAGTCATTACATCTTTTTATCATCTGAGCAGCTTCTTTATTTCTAAAGAATCTCTGGATTTTTCTTTCGTTAGGTGCATCACCTTTCTGAACTTCTGCTGAACAAGTGTTTATAGATTCTTCACTGTGTTCTTTAGAAGATCCTGTTGCACCACCGCAACCATCTCTACCAGTTTTTCCACCAAGAAGAACTATTATATCTCCCGCCTGTGGTCTTTCTCTAACTACATTTTCTTTTGGAGCAGCTGCTATAACAGCACCTATTTCCATTCTCTTAGCTACGAAGTCTGGATCATAAACTTCTGCTACCTGTCCTGTAGTTAAACCTATCTGGTTTCCGTAAGAACTGTATCCATTTGCAGCTTCTGTAACTATTTTTTTCTGCATTAATTTTCCTGGTAGTGTTTCTTCTAGAGGAGTTCTAGGGTCTGCAGCACCAGTTACACGCATTGCCTGGTAAACATAAGATCTTCCTGATAATGGGTCTCTTATTGCTCCACCTAGACAAGTTGCAGCACCACCAAATGGTTCTATTTCTGTTGGATGGTTGTGTGTTTCATTTTTGAACATTACTAAGTATTTTTCTGGTTTTCCATCAATTTCTACGTCTACATTTATAGAACAAGCATTGATTTCTTCACTTTCGTCAAGGTCTGCTAATTTTCCTTCTTTTTTAAGTTTTTTCATAGCTAGAGTAGCTATATCCATTAAGCAAACATCTTTCTTTCTGTCTACATATATTTCTTTTCTAGTGTTCATGTAGTCATCGAAAGTTTCTTTTATAGCGTCTGTGTATTTACCTTCAGCTATTTCAACATTTTCTAGTTCAGTCATGAATGTAGTGTGTCTACAGTGATCTGACCAGTAAGTATCTAGTACTTTTATTTCTGTTATAGTTGGGTTTCTGTGTTCATCATCTCTGAAGTAAACCTGAACATGTTTTAAATCTTCTAAAGTCATTGCTAGACCCTGAGATTTTACGAAGTCATTAAGACCTTCTTCATCTAATTCGATGAATCCGTCTAATATTTCTACTTCTGTTGGCTTTTCAGTTACTAGAGCTAATGATTCAGCTTTTTCTAACCCAGCTTCTCTACTATCAACAGGGTTTATTATATACCCTTTGATTTTGTTGAATTCTTCATCTGTTATGTTTCCAGATAGTATGTATTCTTTAGCAGATTTTAATTCAGGTCTCATACCCTGATTTAATATCCGTATACACTGAGCAGCCCAATCAGCTCTCTGATCGTACTGTCCTGGAAGATATTCAACTGCGAATACTCTCTCATTTTCATTACAAGGAACTTCTTCAAAGTAAACAACATCAAGGTTTGGTTCTGAGAATATTGAGTTTGCCGCATTCTGGAAAACTTCATCAGATATACCTTCTACGTCGTATCTGTTTAAAACTCTTAAAGAGTCAACAGATGTGATATGAAGACTTTCTTCAATGTCTTTTTTAAGAGCTCTTGCTTCAAGATCAAAGCCGTTTCTTTTTTCGACTAATACTCTTTTGACGTTTTTATCCATTTCTCTTCCTCCAAATTTTTTTTCGGAAATTTTACAGACCTATATCAGTTCTGTAGTGCATTCCTTCAAAGTTTATTCTTTTTATATTTTCATAAACTTTATCGGCAGCTTCTGCTACAGTTCCTGCTTTAGCAGTTATACCTATAACTCTTCCGCCGTTTGTAACTAATTTACCATCTGACATCTTAGTTCCACTGTGGAATACTACTATTTCATCATCTAATTTGTCAAGACCTGTTATTTCTTTGCCTTTTTCATAGGCTTCTGGATATCCTCCTGAAGTTAGCATAACACATATAGCCTGTTCATCTGTATATTTTATTTCTACTTCAGAAAGTCTGTTATCTATTACAGCATTCATTATTTCACTTAAATCAGTTTCTAATCTGAATAATACTGACTGAGTTTCTGGATCTCCAAATCTAACATTGTATTCAAGTACTTTTATACCTTCTTTAGTTATCATTATTCCAACGAATAAGATTCCTCTGTAATCTAATCCGTCATTCTGGAACCCTTTTAAAGTTTTATCAAGTACATTTACTTTTATGTCGTTTGCTAATTCTTCAGTCCATAATTCACTTGGAGAGAATGTTCCCATACCACCAGTGTTAAGTCCTTTTTCACCATTGTTTACTTTTTTATGGTCTTTAGCACTTTCCATTGGAACTATAGTGTTGTTATCAACAAATGCTAATATAGAAGTTTCTATTCCTGTTAGGAATTCTTCTATTACTACTTTGTCACCTGCTTCTCCAAATTTTTTGTCTGCCATCATTTCTTTTAAAGTTTTTATAGCATCTTCTCTATTTTCAGGTATTACAACACCTTTACCAGCTGCAAGACCATCTGCTTTTATAACTACTGGATATCCAAAGCTATCTATTTCTGCTATAGCTTCATCTAAATCAGTATATTCTTTGTATTTTGCAGTTGGGATATTATTTCTTATCATGAAATCTTTAGAGAATGCTTTACTTCCTTCAAAAGTAGCACACTGTTTGTTTGGTCCAAATATTCTTAGACCTTCTTTTTCAAAGGCATCAACTATCCCCATTACAAGTGGAACCTCAGGTCCCACTACTGTAAGGTCTATAGCGTTGTCTTTTGCGAATTTTACTAGATTTTCTATATCACTGTCTTTTATATCTACACATTCTGCAGAATCTGCTATACCTGCATTTCCTGGTGCGCAATATACTTTTTCGACATCTTTTTCATTTTTTAACTTCCAGCATATAGCGTGTTCTCTTCCGCCACCGCCGACAACAAGTATTTTCATAGCTATACTCTCCTTAAGATTAATGTTTGAAGTGTCTTACTCCTGTGAATACCATAGACATATTGAATTTGTCACAAGCTTCTATAGAGTCGTTATCTCTTATTGATCCACCTGGCTGTACTATTGATTTTATACCAAATTCATTAGCTAAAGTTACACAGTCATCGAATGGGAAGAATGCATCTGATGCTAAAGTAGCTCCTGTGAAGTCTTTTTCATCTTTGTTGTTTTCTAATGCATTTTTAAGAGCCCATATTCTTGAAGTCTGGCCACAACCTAAAGCAAGAGTCTGACCATCTTTAACAACTGCTATTGCATTTGATTTCATATTTTTAACTATTTTCATACCGAATTTCATATCTTCTAATTCTTCTTCAGTTGGTTCTAATTTAGTAACTGTTTCATATTTGTCAGCTAATTTAGTATCTTTATCCTGGATTAGAAGTTTTCCATCAAGGTATTTCATTTCATATTTCTGTTTGCTGTCTTCTATTTTAGCAAGTTTTAATACTCTAAGGTTTTTCTTAGTTCTTAATACTTCTAAAGCTTCATCAGTAAAGTCGTAAGCAACAACTATTTCAAGGAATATTTTGTGTAATTCTTCAGCTGTAGCTTTATCTACTGTAGAAGTTATACCAACTATTCCACCAAATATAGAAGTTTTGTCTGCTTCATAGCATTTAGTGTAAGCTTCTAAAGCTGTGTCACCTAAAGCAACACCACATGGGTTAGTATGTTTTATAGCTACTGCAACTACTTTATCGCTATCTTTGAATTCTCTCATAACTTCTAAGCATCCGTGTAAGTCATTTAAGTTATTGAAAGATAATTCTTTACCGTTTAACTGTTCGTAGTTTAGTATAGGGTTTTTAGCATTTGGCTGAGCGTATAATATACCGTTCTGATGTGGGTTTTCACCGTATCTTAAAGTCTGTTCTTTCTGGAAAGTAAGATTTAAGAATTCTGGGTAATCTTCTCCAACCTGTTCTGCAAAGTAAGTAGATATCATAGCATCATATCTTCCTGTTATTGAGAAAGCTTTGTATGCTAAGTTTCTTCTTTCTTCTTCTGTTAAATCACCTTTTCTTAATCCTTCTATTACTAAATCATAGTCTTTTATATCTGTAACTACTATAACATCTTTGTAGTTTTTAGCAGCAGATCTTATCATTGAAGGTCCACCGATATCTATGTTTTCTATCATTTCTGCATGGCTTTTTCCAGCTTTTAAAGTACCTTCGAAGTCATAAAGGTTAACACAAACAAGGTCTATTGAATGTATACCATGTTCTTTAACTGTTTCTACATGAGATTCTAAATCTCTTCTGTAAAGTATTCCACCGTGTATAAATGGATTTAAAGTTTTTACTCTACCATCTAATATTTCTGGGAATTTAGTAACATCTTCAACCTGCATTACATTTACACCATTTTCTTTTAGTATTTTAAATGTATTACCTGTTGATATTATTTCAAAATCAAGTTCGTTTAATGCTTTTGCAAATTCAACTACTCCTGTTTTATCTGTTACGCTTATTAAAGCTCTCTTACTCATTTATATATACTCTCCTTCCATTAACTCTTACTTTGTCATCACATAAAAGTGCAACACTCTTTTTAAGTATCTGATGTTCTACTTTAAGAACTCTTGCAGCTAGAGTATCTGCATCATCATCCTGTTCTACTTTTACAGATTCCTGCATTATAATTGGACCTTCGTCAGCTCCTTCTGTTACAAAGTGAACTGTAGCTCCAGTTACTTTTGCGCCGTAATCAAGAACTCCCTGATGAACTTTCTTTCCGTAGTATCCTTTACCACAGAAAGAAGGTATTAGAGATGGGTGAATATTTATCATTCTGTTTTTGAATTCATTTACAAAATCAGCGCTGATTATTTTTAGATATCCAGCCATAACAACTATATCTATTTCTTTTTCTTTTAATATTTCGATTACTTTCTTTTCATCATTTTCAAATACTGCTTCTATATTGTGCTTTCTTGCTCTTTCAAGACCGTATGCATTTTCTTTGTTAGAGATTACTACCTTTATCTGACCGTTTATCTCTCCTGCTTCTGTTGCATCTATTATAGACTGAAGGTTTGTTCCTCCTCCAGATACTAAAACAGCTATATTCTTTAGCATAATTCTACTCCTTCATGAGTATCAACAACTTCACCTATGATGTATGCATTATCTTCCATAAGGTCAGCGTATTTTTCGTCAACAAAGTTTTTGTTATCACTTGGTCTACCATTTACATAATCAACAACAGCCTGAGCATCTTCTTTGTTTACTATTAAAACAAGACCGATACCCATGTTGAAGCTCTTATGTAATTCTCTCTGTTCAACTGCGTTGAATCCTTCTATCATTTTGAATATTGGTGGTTTTTCCCAAGATTTAGTGTCTATGTTTAGTCCTAATCCTTTTGGTATAACTCTTGTTATGTTTTCTATAACACCACCACCAGTTATATGAGCTATTGCTTTTATATTGTGTTTTTCTATTAAATCTAATGCTAATTTAACGTATATTTTTGTAGGAGTTAGAAGTGCTTCACCTACTGTCATTCCTAGTTCTTCAACATACTGATTCATATCGTATTTGAATTCTTCTAAGAATATTTTTCTTATAAATGAGAATCCGTTTGAATGTATACCACTTGAAGTTATACCTACTAAAACGTCTCCTGCTTTAACATCTTTACCAGTTACAACTTTTGATTTATCTGCTATACCTACAGCAAATCCAGCTAAATCGTAGTCATCTTCTCCGTACATACCTGGCATTTCAGCAGTTTCCCCACCTATTAATGCGCATCCTGACATTTTACATCCGTTAGCTACACCATCAACTATTTTTTCTATATGTTCTGGAACTAATTTTCCAAGTGCTATATAGTCAAGGAAGAATAATGGTCTTGCTCCCTGGCATATAAGGTCATTAACACTCATTGCAACTAGGTCTATACCTACAGTGTGATGTATATCCATCATCTGAGCTATTTTTAATTTTGTTCCAACACCGTCAGTAGCTCCCATTATAACTGGATCTTTCATTCCTGAGAATTCAGCTATACTGTAAAGTCCACTGAAGTTACCTAAATCACCTATTACATTGTCATCATATGTTTCTTTTATTTTTCCTTTTATAAGGTCTACTGCTCTATTCCCTTCGTCTATATTTACTCCCGAAGCTTTATATGTTAGCATTTCTACGTTCCTCCTAGATTTTATTATTTTCTAATCAGAATAAATCGTATACTTTGATAAGTTTCAATATCTAATTATTAAAATAATTTTCAACTCAAAAACTTTATCAAAGTACGATTTTCCTATTATTTACATTATAAACTAAACTTTACTATTTATACAGTAAATTAATTATTTATCTATCTTTCTAACTGGATAATCTCCATCGAAGCAAGAAGTACAGAATGTATTCATTCCTTTAGCTGCTTCTTTCATTCCTTCTATGCTTATGAATTTTAATGTATCACAGCCTATATATTCTCTCATTTCTTCAACAGAATGACTTGCTGCAAGTAGACTTTCTCTTGTAGGAGTGTCTATTCCGTAGTAGCAAGGATATTTTACTGGTGGTGAAGTTATTCTTAAATGAACTTCTTTAGCTCCTGCTTCTTTTAAAGATTTGATTAACTGTTTTGAAGTAGTTCCTCTTACTATAGAGTCGTCAACTAATATTATTGATTTACCTTTTATTGCTGGAACTAGTGGATTTAATTTTATTCTAACAGCTATTTCTCTTTCTTCCTGAGTTGGTTTTATGAATGTTCTACCAACGTATCTGTTTTTAACAAGTCCTTCACTTAACTGTAATCCACTTTCGTTAGCATAACCTATTGCACTTGCCCATCCTGAGTCTGGAACTGGAACAACACAGTCAGCTTTTACATCTTCATTTTTAGCTAGGTAAGCACCACAGTTTATTCTAAATTCGTATGCATTTAAATCATCAAGTGTTGCATCGTTTCTTGCTATATAAACATGTTCAAATATACAGCTTTTCTTAACTGGTTTATAAGTATCTGAATAGCTATAAGATTTTAATTCTCCATCTTTTATAACTATTATTTCACCTGGCTCAACGTCTCTTATAACTTCTCCACCAAGTATTTCTATAGCACTATTTTCAGATGCTATAAGATATTCATTACCTTTTTTACCTAATAGAAGTGATCTAAATCCGTGTGGATCTCTAACTGCAACTAAAGAATCATCACATATTATAGCTAAAGTATAAGAACCTTTTATATAGTCCATAGTAACTTTAACGGCTTCTACTATATCTCCTTTGTAGTATCTAGCTAATATATGAAGTATAACTTCTGCATCAGAATTAGTCTGGAACATGAATCCTTCTTCTTCTAATGTTTCTCTTAAATAATTAGCATTAACTAAACTACCATTGTCAACTATTGCAAGATTTCTATTTCTGCAACTTCCAACAAATGGCTGAGTATTAGCAACATGGTTATGACCAACTGAAGATGATCTAACATGTGCTATACCAAGATTACCTTTGTAATTTTTTAATTCGTCTTCTTTGAATGCATCTCCAACAAGACCTTTTTCTTTTTTGTATATTACTTCTTTTGCTTCTTCATCATATATTGCTATACCACAGCTTTCCTGTCCTCTGTGCTGCATAGAATATATTCCGTAGTAAAGCTCTTTTGACACCTGTTTGTCTGAGTAAACACCTAATATACCGCTCATACACTCGCTCCTTTTTATAAAATAATATTTTAAAATTTAAAACTGTCTATTATTAATTTATATTTAAATATGTTTTTAACTCTCTACATAAAATAGGCAGAGAGTCCAAACATTTTTAAAATTCTATTTAACTAAAATTATCTAAAGCTTTCATCGTCTTCAAGAACTTTTTTAGCCATTTCATCTCTATATGCTTTTAACTGTTCTTTTAACTGAGGATATTTTAATGACATCATCTGTATAGCTAGTAACGCAGAGTTTAGACCACCGTCTATTGCAACTGTTGCTACTGGTATACCTTTTGGCATCTGAACTATTGATAATAGTGAATCTAGTCCGTCCATTGTTGATGATTTTATTGGAAGTCCTATTACTGGAATTAAAGTCTGAGCTGCTATAACACCTGGAAGATGTGCTGCTTTTCCTGCCGCTCCTATTATTACATCAGTGTTGTCTTCAAGCTCAGCTAAACATTCTGTTAACTGTACTGGAGTTCTATGAGCTGATAATGCTCTAACTACAACCTCTACACCAAATTCTTTTAATACTTTTATTCCTTCTTCTACTTTTGGAAAATCTGATTTAGATCCCATAATTACTGCTACTTTCATTATTTTCCCCTCTCCTTCTTAAATCTTTTGTTTTTAGTCAAAAATTCGTACCATTATACGAACTATTATATATAAATATTATATTAATATACATATTTTATCAATATATTTTTTGCTTTTTTTTGAAATTATTAAATTTTTTTAGGATTTTTCAACTATATTGTTCGTATTTTTGATACTTATTCTATTTTTTTGCGGTTTTTATTCGTGTTTTACCCAACTTTTAAAAATTTTGAATTTCTAAAAGAGTTTTTAATTCTATTACTATATTATAAGTATAGTATACATTTATATATTTCCATTTTCATACCTATAATTCCTTCTTAAATTAATTTTTTGCATCTTGAATTTATAATCTAAGTGCAACAAAAAAAAGAACTCATATCATTTTCTTGGTATAATATTCATGCCAACAAAAATTAAAACCAAGGAGAAAATGATATGAGTCTATAT
>NZ_JBLOUI010000020.1:0-43663 GCF_047807365.1 Peptacetobacter sp. AB800
AAAGCGACCACACATTTTTTAATTCTTGTCAACATTTTTATAAAATAAAAAGACCCCATATTATTTCTAATATTGAGGTCTTTATGTTTTTCTACTAACTTAATGACATTGGATTTTCTGGGGCATTTTTTTTTATAATTTTGAATAGTTTTTAAAATCTTAGTTCTTATTGTAAAAGTAAAGAATGAAAGTATGCCTGAAATAAAAGCGATATTAAAAATTGATTAAAATGATTTGAAAGAACGGTTAGTCTTTGAAGATTAGCCGTTTTTTGTTGTAATTTATAGAAAAAAAGGTTAGATTGATAGTTTTTTAATATAGATTTAAATAATCTGTGGTAATTTAAAATAGAAATGAATAAAAGTTAATTTTTAAATAGTCAAAGTAAAGTATTTATTAATATTGAAAATTCTAAAATCAAATGTTATACTAAAAATGAAATCGAACTGACGGTGAGGGTGTTGTTCCCAAGTTGAAAGGCGATGTTTGCACATAAAAATATCCCCATATTATTTGGATTTTGTTCCAGACTATACAGGGATTTTTATATACGATTATTGAAAATAGACAGAATTTTGATTTAAATTTATATATTAAATATATTTTTGTTGATAGTCTATTTTTTAGAATACTGAACTTTTACATTCAGTCCTTTTATCATACCAAGCTTTCCAGATAGTGAGCTAATCACATCTGCAGGAGCATCAATGATTACACTAATGATACTTACTTCCTTTTTAGGATATGGTACACCCATTCTTCCAACGATATAGGGAGCAAAGTCGTGTAGTGTCTTATTTAGTGCATCAGACGCTTTTAAATCTTCAACAATTATCCCTATAAGTGCTATTCTTGTTTCCATAAAGGCACCTCCTCAGATTTCATTAATTAGATTTTATATTTTAAAAAGTTTATAGTCAATAGCGAAAGGAATTCAAATGAAAAACCTAATAGATAAACTAGAGAAGAATCAAATTCTTTCAAAAGAAGAGTTTGTAAGGCTTTTGGCAATTTCTGAAAAAGATGATATAGATTACCTTACAGAAAGGGCAAAGTGTATCAGAGATGATATCTACGGAAAGAGAGTTTTTATAAGAGGTCTGATAGAGATTTCAAATTATTGTAAAAACGACTGTTATTACTGTGGTATTAGAAGAAGTAATAAAAATGCCCAGAGATACAGACTTTCAAAAGAGCAGATTTTAAGTTGCTGCGAAAATGGATATGAACTAGGATTCAGAACATTTGTTATGCAAGGCGGAGAAGATGCATTTTTCAAAGACGAGGTTGTATGTGATATTGTTTCTAGTATAAAAGAAAAATATCCAGATTGTGCAGTTACTCTTTCATTGGGTGAAAGAAGTACAGAGAGCTATAGAAAAATGAAGGAAGCTGGAGCAGATAGGTATCTTTTAAGACATGAAACATTTGACAACACACATTACAACAAGTTGCATCCAGTTGAACTAGATCCTGAAAATAGAAAGAGATGTTTGAGAGATTTAAAGGCTCTTGGATATCAGACAGGAACAGGGATAATGGTTGGATCTCCATATCAGACGCTTGAAAATATAGCAGAGGATTTACTCTTTATAAAGGAATTAAATCCTGAAATGATTGGAATAGGGCCATTTATACCACATAAGGATACTCCATTTAAAGACTTTGAAAGTGGAACAATGGAGATGACTTTAAGACTGATTTCTATTTTAAGATTACTATGTCCAAAAGCTCTAATACCTGCAACGACTGCACTTGGGACAATAAGTCCACAGGGTAGAGAAAAGGGAATATTAGCAGGTGCAAATGTAATAATGCCAAATCTATCTCCAAAAGAGGATAGAAAAAAATACATGCTTTACAACGATAAATTAAGTGATGGAGAAGAGGCAGCAGAAGGATTAAATAAGCTAAAGGAATCTATGAGAAAAATAGGCTACGAAATAGTAGAAGATAGAGGAGATTGCATAGCTTTAAAGGATAAAAATTAAGATTAAATAAGAAATTATAAACTACAAGAAAACGATTATTAACTGAGGATAAGAATCTTTGGTTTAATATAATAAATTAAAAAATAGGAAATTAATTTTGCAATTATAATTATGAATGGGGGACTTAAAAATGTACAAATATGATCCAAAATCACTAAAAGCAGAAGAATTTATAAACCACGAAGAAATTCTTGCAAGTATAGAATACGCAAAGGCTAACAAAGACAACAGAGAATTAATAGACTCTATAATAGAAAGAGCTAAAGACTGCAAAGGGTTAACTCATAGAGAAGCAGCACTTCTTTTAGAATGTGACCAGCAGGATTTAAATGAAAAAATGTTTGGCCTAGCAAAAGAAATAAAACAGAAAATATATGGAAACAGAATAGTAATGTTTGCTCCTTTATATTTATCTAACTACTGTGTAAATGGATGCGTATACTGTCCATATCACCTAAAAAATAAACACATAGCTAGAAAAAAATTAACTCAGGAAGAAATTAAAAAAGAAGTTATAGCGCTTCAGGATATGGGACACAAACGTTTAGCACTTGAAACAGGTGAAGATCCAGTAAACAACCCAATAGAATATGTATTAGAAAGTATAAAAACTATTTACGGAATAAAACATAAAAATGGAGATATAAGAAGAGTAAATGTAAATATAGCAGCTACAACTGTTGAAAACTACAGAAAATTAAAAGAAGCTGGTATAGGAACTTATATATTATTCCAGGAAACTTACAATAAAGCAAACTACGAACTACTTCATCCAACTGGTCCAAAACACGACTACTGCTACCACACAGAAGCAATGGATAGAGCAATGGAAGGTGGAATAGATGATGTTGGTATAGGTGTACTATTTGGACTTGAAATGTACAGATACGACTTTGTAGGTCTTTTAATGCATGCAGAACATCTTGAAGCAGCTCAGGGAGTTGGCCCACATACAATAAGTGTTCCAAGAATCTGTCCAGCAGATGACATAGACACTGATGATTTCTCAAATGCTATATCTGATGAAATATTCCACAAAATAGTTGCTGTAATAAGAATAGCTGTTCCTTACACAGGTATGATAATATCTACAAGAGAATCTCAGAAATCAAGAGAAAAAGTTCTTGAATTAGGTGTTTCTCAGATAAGTGGAGGATCTAAAACAAGTGTTGGTGGATATGCAGAGCCAGAACCAGAAGAAGATAACTCAGCTCAGTTTGATGTAAGCGATACTAGAACATTAGACCAGGTTGTTAATTGGTTATTAGATGGTGGTTTCATACCAAGTTTCTGTACTGCTTGCTATAGAGAAGGAAGAACAGGGGACAGATTTATGTCACTTGCAAAAACTGGTCAGATAGCAAACTGCTGCCAGCCAAATGCACTTCTAACTCTTAACGAATACTTAGATGACTATGCTTCAGAAGATACTAGAAAGAAAGGTAAAGCCCTTATAGAAAGAGAATTAGAAAATATAACTAATCCAAAAGCTAAAGAAACTTGTATAAAATACTTAAATGCAATAGATGAAGGAAAAAGAGATTTTAGATTTTAATAAATTTTAATTATAAAAATATGGTGTGTCGGTATTTTTCTGACACACCATTAATCTATAAAAACATATAACAAGGAGAGAAAAATGGCTGGACTTAATGAAACTCCAAGAGCAGAAAGACTACATATAGGAATATATGGAAGAAGAAATAACGGAAAATCTTCATTAATAAATGCTATAACTGGTCAAAATATATCACTGGTATCTGATTTTGCTGGAACTACTACAGATCCTGTCTACAAATCTATGGAGCTTCATGGAATAGGACCTGTTGTGTTTATAGATACAGCAGGATTTGATGATGAGGGTGAATTAGGACAGATGAGAGTAGAGAGAACTCTTGATGCTGTGAATAAGACAGATATAGCAATTGTAGTGATTTCTGATGAAAATATAATTGGTGATAAAAATAATGATGTTAAACTAGATATTGAAATTGAAAAAGAATGGATATCTAAACTTAAAAAGGCTAAAGTTCCATATTTAGTTGTAATAAATAAAATAGACAAAATATCAAATGAAAATCTTCAATCATCTGTAGAAAAAATATCAGATGAATTAAAAATAAAACCTATATTAACCAGTGCAGTTGATAAAAAAGGTGTAGCGTTAATAAGAGAAGAGTTAATAAGACTTTTACCAGAAGAATATTCTATGAGAAGTATAACAGGTAAAATTGTAAAAGATGGGGATACTGTACTGCTAGTAATGCCACAGGATATTCAAGCACCAAAAGGAAGATTAATACTTCCTCAGGTTCAGACAATAAGGGATTTACTAGATAACAAATGTCTAGTTCTTTGCTCTACTGCAGATACTATGGAGGCGATGATATCAAAACTTGTATCTCCTCCAGATTTAATCATTACAGATTCACAGATTTTTGGAGAAGTATACAATAAAAAGCCTAAAGAAAGTAGACTGACTTCATTCTCAGTGCTATTTGCAGACTTTAAAGGCGATATAGAATATTATAGAGAGAGTGTTAAAGCTATAGAAAATTTAACAGAAAACTCTAGAGTATTAATAGCAGAGGCTTGTACTCATGCTCCACTTGAAGAAGACATAGGAAGAGTGAAAATTCCAAACAGACTTAGAAAAAAAATCGGTGAAGGACTTACTTTTGATATAGTTGCAGGAAGAGATTTTCCAAAGGACTTAAGTAAATACGATTTAATAATTCACTGCGGTGGCTGTATGTTTAACAGAAAGTATGTATTATCTAGAATTGAAGCTGCAAAAGAACAAAAAATACCTATGACTAACTACGGTGTTGTTATGGCGTATTTGGCTGGTATAATAGATAAAATAGATTTCTAGTTAAAAAAAGAAAGAGATTAAAAAATATTTAAAAAATAAATTTAATTATTAAATGTTAAAATGAATATATTTTATTAAAATATATTGAAAATATTAGAGCTTTTGGTCTATAATCATAGACAAGAAGCTCTTTTTTTATTTATAAATATTAAATTTTTCTCAAATTAAAAAAATATAGGTTTAATTAAGCTTCGAAGAGTAAAATTTAGAAAATTACTCGAAATTATAATGAAGTTAAAAAGAGGAAAGTGTGATATAATATAATGGAGTATGAATTTATAAGGAGGGATAAAATGAATTCTTCTATATTAGTAATTGAAGACGATGCTAGCATACAGGATTTAATAACAGAATTCCTAAGCGCAGAGGGATATAATGTTGATGCAGCAAATGATGGAATAGAAGGTATGCAGAAATTTAAGGAAAATAACTATGACCTTATAATCTTAGATATAATGATGCCTAACCTAGATGGATATGGGGTATGTAAGATGATCAGAAAGACATCTAGTGTACCTATAATATTCCTTACAGCTCTTAATCAGGAGAGCGACCAGTTAAAAGGATTTGAAATAGAGTGTGATGACTATATAACAAAACCATTCTCATTTAACTTACTTGTTAAAAGAGTAGAGGCTATATTGAGAAGAAGTAATAAAACAATAAATGATAACTTTATAACTTTTGAAAAACTAAAATTAAACCTAGATACATATTCAACAGAAATAGATGGAGATGTAATAGAGTTAACGCTTAAAGAATTTAATATACTAAAAGAGCTTATAGAAAAATACCCACAGGTAATAACAAGAGAAAGCCTATTAGATAGCATATGGGGATACGACTACTACGGAGATACAAGAATAGTAGATGCACATATTAAAAATATAAGAAAGAAAATAACTCTTCCTTATATAAAAACTGTAAAAGGAATAGGATACACACTTGACAAGAATATATAAGCGTTGGCAAAACATGAACATCAAGTATAAGCTGTTTTCTATAACAACAGCATTACTTGTTGCTATTGCGCTTTTAATTTACGGTATGTTGTATTTTCTATTGCCTAAGTATTATCACAGATATAAGATAGAAGCCCTTCAGGATTCTGTAAAGCAAGCTGTTGCAGCTGCAGAGAATGAGGATATAAGTCGGTTTGAAGAGGATTTGTACAGAATGTCTAAGGAGCAAAATTTAGCAATACTTCTAAGAGACCAAGAAGGTAATATAATTTATGGTAAAAATGAAGTAGTCTTTCTAAAATACAGTAAATATTTAATGAATAGCCTAAACAGCGAGTATAGATTATCTACAGAGGTAAATATTAAAGAGATGGATGAAAGCTGTGTTCTGGATATAATTATGCCTTTACAGCCCATTAATGAGGCAAATAAGGTACTTAGAAATTTAGTTCCATTTACGATATTTGC
Organism: Peptacetobacter sp. AB800; assembly: GCF_047807365.1. Classification (NCBI taxonomy): domain Bacteria; kingdom Bacillati; phylum Bacillota; class Clostridia; order Peptostreptococcales; family Peptostreptococcaceae; genus Peptacetobacter; species Peptacetobacter sp. AB800. Next base: position 6,297 of record NZ_JBLOUI010000020.1, read on the forward strand.
CGCAATATTGATTGGTATTTTGGGTGCATATATATATTCAAATACAATTACTAAGCCACTTATAGAGATAATTGAAAAAGAGAGACGAGAGGAAGAGAATAGGCGAGAGTTTATCGCAACTATATCTCATGAGCTAAAGACTCCTATAACGATAATAAGTGGGCAGCTTGAAGGTATGATATACAATATTGGTAAATACAAGGATAGGGATAAATATCTGAAGGAATCATATACATCTACTCAAGAGCTTAAAGATCTGGTAAATGAAATGATTGAAATTTCTAAGACAGATATAATGTCTGCATCCTTTAAACCAACAACACTTAGTGTTAAAGAACTTGTAGAGGTTATCCTAAAAAGACAGGAATTTCTTATAGACGAGAAAAATTTAAAGACTAGAGTTGCAATTAGTAGTGATGCAAAAATAAATGCTGATAAGGATAAATTCTCAAAGGCATTGTATAACATCATAAATAACGCTATAAAATATACTCCAGAAGGAGAGAATATAAATATTAGATTTATAGAAAGAGGATTTAGACCTTCTATATTAGAAGTTGAAAATACTGGAATAACAATTTCTGATGAATCTCTTAAAAATATATTTAATCCATTCTTTAGAGTTGAGAAATCTCGCTCTAGAAAAACTGGAGGAAGTGGACTAGGTCTTTACTTAACAAGTCAGATTCTTGCTAAGCATGGATTTGAGTACAAAATGACAAACAGAGGAAATGCGGTATTATTCACTATAGAATTTACAAGTAGGGACTCTTAAATCGATACAAAAGGATTGTAGCTAAATAAATGCTACAATCTTTTTTTATGCTTCCAATATAAAATAAATAACAAAAGAATAATTGTATGCTTACAAAATTAATGTAATCATACAATTATAGAGATTAAAGAAATTTACACAAACATATTTCAAAATTGTATGATATAAGTTATTATATAAGCATAGAAGAAAACAGTTTATACTGTTTTAGGAATAATTGTTTTACCGAGGGGGATAAAAAAATGAGCAATGAAGAAATAAACAAAAAAACGAGATTAATTGTACTGGCAGCATTATTGGCATCATTAGTATTTTTAGCAACAGCCTATATCCTTCATATACCAGTTGGAGGAAATGGAGGATATGTACATGTAGGGGATGCGTTTATTTACTTAGCAGCAGTATTACTTCCAACACCATATGCAATGGCAGCAGCTGCAATAGGAGCAGGACTTGCTGATATAGCAACAGGGGCAGCTATATGGGCTATACCAACAATGATAATAAAACCAATATTAGTACTTTTCTTTACAAATAAAACAGACAAAATAATAAACACAAGAAACGTTGTAGCTACTTTAGTAGCTGGTATAGTAGGAACTGTGCTTTATATGTTTGCAGAAGGAATAATGATTGGTAGTATGCAGGCGGCATTTGTAATGAGTCTTGTAGGACTTGTACAGCCTTTAGGAAGTGCAATAGTATTCATAGTAGTAGGGCTTGCATTTGACAAGGCAAAAATAAAAACAAAATATCATTTATCAGCAGCATAAATGAAGAAATAAAAAACCCTGAACAAAAGTTCAGGGTAATTTTATATACTAATTAATTTGTAATTCCATATTTTTTCTTACATACTTCTAATGCTTCAAATAAACCAGAAACGATTCTCTTTAACTGATCTTCATTGAAGTCTATGTATTTAGACATATCAAATCCTTCACTCATACCTCTGTATAGATAGTACATCTTATCAGCTGAGAACTCTGGATTTGCGTAAACAGAAACGTCTAATTTTTCAGCAAGACCTTTTCTTATTTCTCTCATCTGCTGGAAATCAAAAGCAGTATTTGCAAGAAGTGTAACATCAGAACCTTCTTTTATAGCCTGTCTTATTTCGTACATCTGATGCATGTTGAACTCTGGAGTAGCATAAGGTGCAACATCAAGGTTTATTCTAAGACCTTTTCTTATTTCACACATCTGTTCTGCATCAAAATCAGTAGTTGCGTAAACAGAAACATCGCAGTTTTCCATTAAACCATGTCTTATTTCATACATCTGTTCTTTAGAGAATTTAGGTTTTGCAAATACATCTACATCAACGTGTTTTTCAAGACCTTTTACTATCTGCTCTAATCTATCTCTATCAAATTTGTAGTTTTCCCAAGCTGTAGTATCTAGTCCATCATTTTTGTAATGAGCTATTATATTAAGCTGCTGCTGAGTTACATTTTCTCCTGATGCAAGTGCATTTCCAACACATTCTCTAACTAATTTAACTCTATCTTCAAACATATTCTCATTTGAAGGGTCAGCATAAGAAGAAACATCTATACCAGCTCTAAGTCCAAGTATAACCTGCTGTAACTGATATTCTGATAAAGCATCTATATCAAATGGAGATAAATCAAGTCCTGATTTTAAAGCTCCAAATATTTCTGCCATTTTATATCCGTCGAATTTTTTCTTTGCGTAAATAGAAACATCAAAACCTTCTTTTAAACCTTTTGATATCCAGTAAAGTTCCTGAGAAGAAAATCCTTCTTCTACATATTTAGATATATCGTTTCCGTTTTCTAACGCTTCTCTTATAGTCTGCATATCTTTGCTATCAAAGCTAGGTTTTGCATAAATAGAAACGTCCAGATTAGCTTTTAACCCAAGTCTTATTTCTCTCATCTGTTCGCTGTCAAAACATTCATCTCTGTAAACAGAAACATCAAGACCTGAACTAAGACCTTTATTTATTTCTCTAATCTGGTTTGCATTGAATTTGTTAAATTTCATTGTAATCAACTCCCAAAATTATTTTACTTATACATATTTTATAAATTGTTTAAGACTTATTATAATAATTATAATATAAAAAGTAAACGATTTCTATACATTTTGAAATTTGAAAAAATAAGAAAAAGAAAAGATATTTATTTTGTATGAGTACAATCTTAATAATGAGTGTAATATTGTACTATTATCTGAATGCTTTGAAGAAGTTATAGTATAATAGAATTATAAAAAATAACTGATAAAAATTAATTCTATAATTAATAATTTTAAGATAATGAAATAGGAGTGATAAATTATGATGACAATATTCTACCCAATAGGAGAAAGTCTTTATGTGAATCTTACAAATAAATGTCCTTGTAGATGCGTGTTCTGCGTGAGAGAAGAACATGAAACAGTAGGAAACAATAACAGCTTATGGCTAGACCATGATCCATCTATGGAAGAGATAAAAGCAGACCTAGAAAGATTTAATCTAGCTGACTATAAAGAAGTAGTGTTCTGTGGATTTGGTGAACCTATGATGAGAATGGATGACCTTATAGAAACAGCAAAATATATAAAATCTAAAGCTGATATAAAAACAAGAATAAATACAAATGGACTTGGAGATCTTATTCATGAAAAAAATACAGCTGAGTGCATAAAAGATTGTATAGATTCTGTATCAATAAGTTTAAATGCTCCAGATAAGGAAAGTTATTGCAGAGTAACTAGACCTAAGTTTGGAGAACAGTCTTTTGAGGCTATGCTTAAATTTGCCGAAGAATGCAGAGATTGTGGAATAAATATAGCATTCTCTGTAGTTGATGAGATTACTCCAGAAGAAATAGAAAAATCTAGAGAATTGGCTGAATCTTTAGGAGTAAAATTAAGAGTAAGACATAAACGGTAATAAACATAGAAAGTATAATATTTTGGAGGGAATAAATTTGAGCGAACTAAAATATGTATTTGGGCCAGTACCTTCTCGCAGAATGGGACGTTCCCTAGGGATAAGTCCTATTCCTAAAAAGACATGTAATTATTCTTGTGTGTATTGCCAGCTTGGACGTACAAACAAGATGACAAATAAAAGAGAAGAGTATTTTTCATTAGAAGATATATTATCTGAATTTGATTTTCATCATAATGAGGATAGCTATGATGTTATAACAATTGTAGGTGAAGGAGAGCCTACATTGTATTCTCGTTTGGGAGAGCTTATAAAAGAGATTAAAAAAAGATCTAACAAACCAGTTGCAGTTATAACAAATGGTGCATTATTATACGATGAAAGCGTTCGTAAAGAACTTATGAATGCTGATATTGTACTACCTTCACTTGATAGCTACAATGAGGAAATGTTTAAAAAGGTTGATAGACCTTATGGAAGGATAAAGTTTGAAGAAGTATGGCAAGGACTTTTAGATTTTACTAAAGAATATAAAGGTCAAATTTATATGGAAATAATGCTTATGAATGGCATAAATGACGATGAAAAATCTTTATTTGAATTTAAAAATCTATTAAATCAGATTAGATACGATAGACTTTATATAAATACACCTGTGCGTCCACCAGCAGAGAGTTATATAGAAGAATCTAGTAAAGAAAGCATACAAAAGGCAGTTGAGATATTAAAAGGTGTTTCGATAGATATGCTTTCATCTGTTGGATTTTCAAGTGATATAGAAGATGATTATCAGGCTGTATTAAGTATAATTGGACGTCATCCTATGAATCAGTTTGAAATAAGAAGTTTTCTTGAGTCAAGAGAAAATGAAGATATAGATAAAGTTATGCAGCAACTAAATCAAGACGATAATGTTTGTAAAATGGAGTATAAAGGTTACTGCACATATCGTTTAAAATAAACAAATAAAGGAGTATTTATAATGCATAATACAGTTAAGAAAGTAGCAGCTATTCATGATTTATCTGGATATGGAAGAGCATCTCTTACTGCAATTATTCCTACATTGTCAGCAATGGGAATACAAGTATGTCCTCTTCCAACAGCGATACTATCAAATCATACAGGGGGATTTGAAACTTTTAGTTATCTTGATTTAACAGATAATATGGAGGAATATATAAAACATTGGAAGAATATAGGAATTGATTTTGATTGCATATATTCAGGATTTCTTGGCTCTGGTAGACAGATAGATATAGTATCAGTATTTATAGATGATTTTCGCAGAGAGGAAACTCTTGTTGTTATAGATCCTGTAATGGGGGATGGAGGTAAGTTATATAAATCATTTGATTGGAATTTTGTACCTCTTATGAAAGAACTTGTTGCAAAAGCCGATATTATAACTCCCAATTTTACAGAAGCTGCATTTTTACTTGGATATAAAGAATGTCCTAAAGAAATAAGTAGGGAAGAGTTAAAAGATTGGTTAAAACGTCTTAGCGAAATGGGTCCAGAAACAGTTGTAATAACAAGTGTACCTGATGCGAATAATTCTGAATATACTAATGTTGTGACATACAGCAAAAAGGATAACCACTATTGGAAGCTTAACTGCAGATACATACCAGCTTATTATCCTGGAACAGGAGATACTTTTACAAGTGTAATGATTGGAAGCTTGTTACAAGGTGAAAATTTACCTGTATCATTGGATAAAGCAATGCAGTTTATATCTCAGTGTATAAAATCAAGCTATGGTTATGACTATCCCAATAGAAATGGTGTACTGCTTGAAAGGGAGTTACCATTTTTAAGAACAAGACCGCTTATATCAGATTATGAAACGTTATAGAAAAAAAGAATCTGTAATACTACACATCTGTTTAGTATTACAGATTTTTTATGCATTTTTTTACTTATGGCATGTTACAAAATTGTAAGGTTAGATATATAAACTGTAAGGTTAATCGATTTTTCTAATAAATATTAAACAATATAATTAAATCAAAGAAAATAATAAAAGAGAGGTCGATTTTTATGAAATACATAATAAAAACTAACAACCTAGATAAAAAATATAAAAACTTTTACAGTGTAAAGGGAGCTAACCTAAACATAAAAGAAAAAAGGATTTATGGACTTATTGGTCCAAATGGAGCTGGAAAAAGTACTACTATGAAGATGTTACTAGGACTTATAAAGCCTAGTGGAGGAAGTATAGAGATTATGGGAATGGAGATGAACGAAAAAAATAGAAGTAAAATCCTGTCAAATATAGGATCTCTTATAGAAAATCCAGCATACTACGAACATCTTACAGGCATGGAAAATATGAAAATAATGCGGAATTTGATGAACGTATCAGATGAAAATATTCCAGATATTTTGAATACAGTAAATATTTACGATAGCAGAAATAAAAAAGTAAAAGATTATTCTCTTGGAATGAAGCAGCGTCTAGGAATTGCAATGGCTCTAATCTCATATCCAAGTATATTGATACTAGATGAGCCTATAAATGGGCTAGATCCAGCTGGGATAATAGAAATAAGGAACTTAATAAAGACATTACCAGAAAAATACGGAATGACAGTAATAATTTCTAGTCATATACTATCTGAAATAGAGCATATATGCGATGATATTGCAGTGATAGAAGATGGAAAGATAATATTTGAAGATGAAATATCCGTATTAAAAGAAAAGGGAAGAGAGCAGATAGGAATAGATATTTCTGATTTAGCTTTGGCAAAGAAAATATTAAACGATAGAAAAATAGCTTCAAAAATAGAAAATAATAGATTAATGTTAGAAAAATTAAGTGATGATAAAATTGCAGAGATAAATAGAATATTTGTAGAAAATGGGCTAAAGGTTTATAGAATAGAGTTAATTAAAAAGAGCTTAGAAGAAATATTCCTTGATTTAACAGGTAAGAAGGTGAGGATATAATGAAGGTCAATATATTAAAGGGGACATATCTTGAGTTTGAAAAGATGAAAAAGAAAAAGATATTTATGATAGCATTATTATTTACTTTGGTAACAGTAGTGTGGACTATGGCTGTATCAAATAACTTTTATTCAAGAGGAGAAACATCTCCTAGCGATATGTGGCTATATGGTTTAACTTCAATAGCGCAGATAAACGCACTACTTTTACCAATTTTCTTATCAATAACAGCATCTAAAGTATCTGAAATAGAGCATAGAGGAGCAACGTTGAAGATTTTACTTACTAGACAGAGTAGGGCAAATTTATACGTATCAAAATTTGTGTACTGCGAAATAGTAGCTACTTTATGTACATTAGTACAGTTTTTAGGGTTTATTGCAGCTACATATTTCTCTGACTTCTTTGAAGCTGTACCAGTTTCATTAATGATACAATCAGTATTTGCTGTGGTAGTAGTAAATACAATGCTTATAGCGATATTTTTATTAGTTTGTATTTCTATAAAAAATCAGGTATATGGTGTTGGTTCTGGATTACTTTTAGGATTATTGGGAATAATATCTATGCTATTTCCAAGAAATATAGCAGGATTTATTCCAAGCTATTATTATATGGATTTAATTCCTGCGAGAATGATTATGGGTGCTAAAAGAATAATAGGATTTGAAGTATTACCATTTGATTTGGGTACAATAGGAATTGTCATGGTATTTAGCCTATTCTTAATAGTTGTCGGATTAATGTTTTTCAATAGAAAAGAGGTGTAGAATATGCTTTTTAGATGTATAAAATCAGAAATTATAAAGTTAAAAAGAAGTGGTATAGTCCCTGTTTTGATAATAATTCCATTGATTGCTGTTTTCATGGGTACTGGAAATTATTATATGAATATAGGTGTACTTCAAAATAAATGGTACAGTCTTTGGACTCAGGTATCTTTGTTTTATAGTTACTTTTTCTTTCCGGCATCAATTGCATTAATCTGCTCTTATTTGTGTAAGTTAGAACATGAAAATTCAAATTGGAATAAAATTTTAGCAGCTCCGATAAAAAGAAGAAATATAATTATATCAAAACTTGTATCAGCGACAATTTTAATATGTTTTTCACAGATTATGGTTGCAATATTTTATATAATCGGTGGGAAAATAGTGGGATTAGATTTAAATATACCTAAAGAATTGATACAGTGGATTTCTCTTGGAGCCGTTGCTGGAATATCTGTAGCAGCGGTACAGTTATTTATATCTATGAATGTGAAGAATTTTGCAGTACCTGTTGGAATTTCAGTATGTTTATCCATATTAGGACTTAGATTTGTTATGGCAGAAAAAGCATTTACCATTCCATATTCGTTAGTAATATACAGCATGAGTGCATTGAAACCTGGTGGGTTTGGTGGAGATGTAATTGCAAAAATATTAATAACATCGATTTTATTTACTATAATATTTGTATCGATAGAAAATATTATTTTAAAAAGAAAAGATATATAGATAATAAGTAGATAGATATAAAAATATAAATAACAAAAAGTAATTAACAAATAACTAAAATTTATTAAGAACAAAATTGTAAATATTAATTATACAATAAAAAATAAAATTAAAAAATTCTGAAGGAATTTAATATAATTTATAGAATATCTTAAATACAGATATTATATAAAGGAACTTGATAGCTATGGAAAAGATAAAGGTATGGACAAAGCAAAACAAAGACGTTCTTGAGCAGCTAGAGAGAGATGGAAGATATATAGCTAGGAAAGAATATATAATAAAAGATCTTCAAGAACACGCAGATTTAGTTCTCGATGTGTATGGATGGCTTTCGAGAAGTGGTCCACTTTCAAAAGACAAGCCAAAAGATGTAAGTTATCCTATTTGGGTATCTTTCAAAAAAGATGCGACAATGATGAACGACGAAAATTCTGTGATACTAGAACTAGAGTTAGATCCGAGTACTATAACTCATGTAAATATAGAAAAATGGGGAATGATTTTAAACTATTCATATATTCCAGCAGATGAAGCTGATGCTAAAAGACATAGACAGCTTTTAGCGGACTATGGTGTAAGTGATGCACAGGCGTATATGAGTAGATTCTATCCACAGATAAAAATGGAAATTATGAGTAGTTGGTCTAGGCTATTTGACGATAATGTAAAGGCAAATAGCGATGCATGCTACGGAAATATTTGGGAGGTGAAGGAAGAATGGATTACTCAAATAATAAAATAACTTTGTATGCACTTCAGGCAGATCCTGTTATAGAAGCGATAAAGAAAGATGGTGTGTGTTTTTCTAAGAAAAAATACGTTGAAAAGAAGTATGTAGAAAGTGCAGCTGTATTTACAACTGTGTATTCTTGGTTTGTAAATGAAGCTGGCAGGTTTGCTAAAAAGCCAGAAGGAGCTGAGTATCCGTATTGGGCCTTTAAAGACCTATACAACGTAGACCAAGCAAATGGAGGAAATGTATTGAAATTAGAAGTTCCACTAGATGAGGTAGTTCTTTTCGATGTTAGAGATTGGAATAGGATTATGTGCTTGAAGTATTTGGGAAAAGATGAAAAAGAAGAAGCTACTTTTAGGGAAAAAATTGCTCCTTATGGTGTGTTAGAAACTAAGATAATGTTGACTAATTTTTATCCTGATTTAAAGAGGGAAGTAATGGATAGTTGGCAAAATCTTTTTAGAAATGAAGATAAGCTAAAAAATGGTGAGGATGTCACTAAAAACGGCATACAAGCTGGACTTTGGCAAATAAAAAAAGAATGGATAGTAGAGGGATTATAATAAAAAGGACAATAGAATAACTGCTCTGTGCTCCAGTCCTCAGCGCCCCATCCTATTATGTAACACATTTATAGGATGGGACGCTTGCGGAATTGTCGACATAGAGCAGTTATTTCTATTGTCCTTATTTTATTTACTTGTTACAAGATGTATCGGAAAATTATCTGGTACATCTTTTTTATTGGAAAAATTATATATAAATATAAGTAAAGGAAAAAAATAAACGTAAACTATGCATAAATAGAAGATATAGGTTGCATAAAATCGATTTCAAATGTGGCACTTTTATGTTTTCTTTGCCACAATGAAGGAAAAATTTTATAATTGCGGCAAATTAATGTGGTAATTATAATAAAGTTATAATAATCCTAGGAGATGAAGTAAAGTGATCACATTAAACGAAAGACAAAATAGTATTTTAAAATACTTATATAATAAAAAAGATTATACAACGATAAATGAAATATCAAAAGAATTTAAAGTTAGTGTAAGAACAATTAGATACGATTTGGATAATATAGAATATACGCTGAAGGATAATGAAAAAATTTCCTTAGTTAGAACGCCAAGATACGGTATCAAGTTGGAATTCAAAGGAAAAAGAGATATATTGACATTTTCATCGATTTTCGATTGCGTGGAAATCAATTCGCCAGAGGATAGGGTAATTTTCATAGCGATAAATCTTTTGATAGGAAATAGTAAAGTTGAAGAATTGTCAAATATGCTTTCAATAAGTAAGAATACAGTTGTATCAGATTTAAAGAAAGCTAAGAAGATATTGAATAACCTAAGAATAAATGTAATTTCTAAGGCATACGTTGGAACTTGTATAGAAGGAGATGAAGAAGATATAAGATATGCTTTCATCAATCTATACTATAAAATTTCAAACTCAGACAATTACAAACTTCTAAAAATGATTATAGATGATTTTGATTCGATAAAAGCAGATATAGAAGAAAGAATACATAAGATAGAAAGTAGACTTTCTCTTGAGTACTCAGATACATCATTTAAAGAATTAATTATCATTATAATGTACTGCTTTATGAGAATGGGAGAGTATTCAAACTTTAATTATAGTGAAGAATATATACATGAAAAAGAGCAGGAAGAAGAATTCGAGGCCATACAATACGCATTTGCTGATAAAACAGAGGATAAGAAAGAGATTTGCTACTTAATGAAGTGGTTTAAAAGTGCAAAGGTCATGAGTTTTATAAATGATAAATCTGATGTAAAAATGGATGGTAATAAATATCTAGCAATGAGAATAATCGAAGACATGGAAAAATACACCGGAATAGACTATTCAAATGATTTTGATTTTGTAAATTCGGTTGTAATGCACTTCAGTGTGGCAATGTACAGAATGCAAAACAACTTTAAGATTGAAAACCCATTAAAAGAAGATATAAAAATGAGGTTGGGGATAATTTACCAAATAACAGAAGATGTTATGAAAAAATACGAAAGTGAAATCGGGGTAGAATTTCCTGACGACGAGGTTTCTTACATGGCTATGCACTTTGGAGCAGCCTTTGAGAGAAAAACTCAAGAAATATTTGATACAAAAGCACTGATAGTTTGCAACAGTGGACTAGCTACAGCAGGACTTCTAAGTGCGAGAATGGAAGTAATGCTTCCTCAGATACAGGTTGAAGGTGTCTGTAGATTAAATAACTTAGAAGATGAGTTAAAAAACAAGGATGTTGATATTATAATTTCCACTGTTCCTATAAGAAATACAGATATTGAATATGTTGAAGTTAACCCTATGCTTAATATAGATGACGTTTTAAAGCTTAAAAAACTAGCATTTAATAACGTATACGAAAAAAGTAGTGAATATCTTGTTTCTAAGTACAAGGGAGATAAAGTATCATCAGTTGCAGAAATTATTAAAAAGAGCAATGCAGCCTTTTTATACGATGCAGATAACTGGAGAGATGCAATAGCAGAAGCGTCAAAACCACTTATAAAATCTGGAGATATAAAGGAAGAATACGTAGACGATATGATAAAGGCAATAGAAGATCTTGGTACATATATGGTATTCATACCAGAAATAGCATTTGTACATGCATCTAATAAGAATGTTGTAAACAATGCTGTATCGATGCTAACTCTAAAAAACGAGATTTATTTCGGTGACAACTCAGAGGTGAGAATTAAGTCCATAGTTGTTTTAGCAAACAAGGATGAAAATAAAAATCTAATTGAGTTAATCAATATACTAACTAAAAATAATAATGCAGATAAATTTAAAAATGCAGAAAAATATTTTGACCTAAAAATTATGGTTTAGACAATTTAGTCAGGAGATAGAAAGATGATAGTAAAGGTAATAGATGAAGTTAAAAACTATGAAGAAGCGATAAAACTATCTTGTGATGAATTAGTTAAAAATGGCTCTATAGAGGATAGATATTATGACGCAATATTAGCTAAAATAGAGGAGTTTGGGGCATATTTTTGCATAGCAGACCATATAGCAATGCCTCATGCAAGACCAGAAGATGGAGCATTAAAAACTGATTTATGTGTATTAAAGCTTAACAAAGAAGTAGATTTTTTAGGAAAACCTATAAAAATATTCTTCACAATAACAGCTGTAGATAGTTCTTCTCATATAGAAACGATAAAAAAATTAGCTGAAATATGTATGAACAAAGAAAAAGTAGAAAAAATATTAAATTCAAACAATGAAAAAGAAATTATGGAGGTAATGTAATATGAAAACAATAATGGCAGTATGTGGATCAGGATTAGGATCAAGCTTTATGGTGGAAATGAACATAACAGATATATTAAATGAATTAGGTGCTTCTTCAGAATATCAGGCATCTCACAACTCTTTAGCAGATGCTACAGCAGATCAGGCTGAAATATTCGTAACAGGAAAAGACTTAGAAGCAAGTGCTTCTCATCTTCCAAATCTTATAGTTTTAGATTCTCTTTTAGATAGAGATGAATTAAAAGCTAAAATAAAAGAAAAAATAGGGTACTAAAAAAATAAATAAAGGAATTGGTTATTAAAAGGATTGGTTATTAAAAAGTAATAAACTTTTATTAACAAAGGAGGAAAAGATGAACGGAATATTAGGCGATATAGTCGATTTTATACAGGAACCCTCAGTTCTAGTAGGTATTATAGTTTTAGTAGGTCTTTTACTTCAGAAAAAAGCATTTGAAGATATAGTAAAAGCTACTTTAAAAGCAATGGTTGGTTTCGTTGTAATATCAGCATCAGCAGACGTAATATCAGCATCATTAGCACCATTTGGTGAGATGTTCCAGTACGGATTCAATATAAATGGGGTAATACCAAACAACGAAGCAGTAGTTGCACTTGCTATACAGGACTACGGTCAGGCAACAGCACTTATAATGGCATTTGGTATGCTTGCTAATATATTAATAGCTAGATTTACAAAATTCAAAAATATATTCTTAACAGGTCACGTTACATTATACATGGCTTGTATGGTAGCAGTTATACTTTCAGTATCAGGAATGACAGGTGTACAGTTAGTATTTACAGGAGCTTTAGCACTTGGAATAATAATGGTACTTTCACCAGCAATGTGTCAGCCTTTTATGAAAGATGTAACAAAAAATGATTCAGTTGCATTAGGTCATTTCTCATCAGTTGGTTACGCTTGTGCAGGATTAATAGGTAGAGCAGTTGGTAAAAACTCTAAATCAACAGAAGAAATGAACGTACCAAAATCTTTAAGCTTCCTTAGAGATTCAGTTGTTTCTATATCAATAACAATGTTAATACTTTACATAGTAGTTGCAATAGCAGCAGGTGCAGAATATGTTGAAACAAACTTATCTGGTGGACAGAACTTCATAGTATTCTCAATGATGCAGGCATTAAAATTCGCAGCAGGATTTATACTAATCCAGAACGGTGTTAGACTTGTTCTTAATGAAATAGTTCCAGCATTCAGAGGAATAGCTACAAAACTAGTTCCAAATTCAAGACCAGCACTAGACTGTCCTATAGTTTTCCCTTATGCTCCAAATGCAGTACTTGTTGGATTCATAAGTTCATTTATAGGTGGTATAGTATCAATGTTTGCACTAGGTGCTATGGGACTTACAATAGTAATACCAGGTGTTGTTCCTCACTTCTTCTGTGGTGCAACAGCAGGGGTATTTGGTAACGCAACAGGTGGTAGAAGAGGTGCTATACTTGGAGCATTCTTCAACGGTATATTAATATCATTCTTACCAGTTGGATTATTACCAGTATTAGGTAACTTAGGTGTTGCAAACTCAACATTCTCAGATGCAGACTTCGCAGTAGTTGGTATAGTTCTTGGAAAACTACAGCAGTTCTTCGGAGGAAATGGAGTAACAATAGCTTTAGTAGGTATAGTTGCACTAATGGTTGTATACTCAATGATATCAGGAAAGAAAAAAGCTACAGAAGTAGCAGAATAATATAAATTGGGGTGTCGCAGAATTCTGTGACATCCCTTCTTTATTTTGGGAATGTTGTAATAAAGAAGAAAAGACTAGTTAAATTTTGCTCCAGGCTTCAGCGCCCCATTCTATTATGTAACACATTTATAGGATATGGGGCGCTTGCAGAATTGTTGACATAGAGCAGTTATTTCTCTTGTCCAATTTAAATTACTTGCAACACGAGATGTTCAATAGGTGAGATTATAGGAAACATTCTTGGAGCATACTTAGGTATAAATGGAATAAATAAAAAATTTTTAGATAAACTAGAAATTAGAGAAGTTATAGAAAATATGGCTAAAAGATTATATGATTAAAAAATAATATATGAAATGAAAATCCAATTTGATTTTACGATTAGTCAAGTTTTTATTTATTGTATTATTTGATATAATGTATCAAGAGGAGTTGATTATATGTTACATGTTTATTTTGGTAGAGATACTATAGAAAAAGGTTTCGTTTGGAATCCAGATAAATATTTCGATTATAATTTTGAACGAGAATGGTTTAGTAATCCGGATGTTATTCAAATGGTTAAAGATATTGATGATTCAGATGTTATTGCTGAAGGTATAATAGACAGTCCCTATTTAGGTCTAATAACTCCTAAAGATTTATCAGGAGGTGTTAAGACATTGATAATGATGCTTATGACAGATAAACATTTTAATGGAACTGCCTGTGGAAATAATTGTGCAAAATGGATACTTAAAATTGCACAAGAGAAAGAGTTATTTGTAAATTTTAGACATATTATGGATTTTGGATTTGGAGAATTTAAAATACATATTTTGAATAATGATACTTACGTTACAAATATGTTAGATTTTTTAATAGTAGCGGAAGAGTTTTTAGGTGGTGAATAATATGCTCGGTAAGGTTAAAGTGTCTATTCAAAGTGCTAAAATTGGGTATGAATTTGAGTTAGAAAGAAATATAACTATTATAACAGGAAATAGTGGAAAAGGTAAATCAGTATTAGTACAGATGGTAAGAGATTCACGTGATCCTTCTATAGGTATTAAAATTGACTGTTGTAAACCATGTAAAGCTATTAATGACGATAATATAGAAAAATTAAATGAAATAGAAGATACCATAATTTTCATTGATGAATTTGATACTAATATTACAAGTAAAAAATTTGCTGAATATGTAAAAAAGAGCAGTAATTATTTTGTTATTGTAACTAGAGAGAATTTATATCAATTACCATACAGTATAAAATCAATATATACTATAAATAATAGAAATAAATACAGCAAGACTACTAAAACATATAATGAACTTGTCCCACTATATGAAAATCATATCTCTAAAATATTAGATGATGCTAGTCTTATTATAGTAGAAGATGGTGGCGCAGGATATTCTTGTTTCTCTAAGATTTTTGGAGAAAATAAATGTGAAACAGCAAATGGTAATTCATCAGTGTTTAAAACTATATCAAAGTTTTCTAAAATTCATAAAAATATAGTTATAATTGTTGACGGAGCAGCATTTGGAGCATATATGGATGCATGTTATTATAGAGTATTATATAGTTTAAATTTAACTATATGTGCACCAGAGTCTTTTGAACATTTATTGCTATCTACTGGTAAATACGATGAACTCGTCCCAAATTTAAAAGACTATATGAGTTTACCACAGATAAGTTCAATATTAAAAGAACCATATAAATATGTTGATAGTAAGGAATTTGAAAGCTGGGAACAATTTTTCACAGCAATATTAATATCAGTATCTAAACAAATTAAGGAAGACTATAATAAAGGTGTAAATGGCGATTACTTTTCAGATAGTACTTTATTTGGAATAAGAAAAAAATTATTAGAACAAGACTTTTATAATAGAAACTTTGAGAAATAGTAACTTCATAATAAAAAAACTACTAACAATCATTATGTGAGTAGTTTTTCCTTGTACCAGAATAACAAACTGAAGATAAGAGATATATCTGCTCAAAAGCGACAATACTGCAAGCGCCCCACAACTGCTGAATGTTGTGGGGCGCTGAAGCCTGGAGCCAAGAGCAGATATACTCTTGTCCTTTTTATTTAGTTCCGAATAATCTATCTCCAGCATCTCCTAAACCTGGTAATATGTATCCATGTTCATTTAATCTTTCGTCAAGAGCTGCTACAAATATATCAACGTCTGGATGATATTTGTGAACTTCTGCTATTCCTTCTGGAGAAGCTACTAAGTTAACTAATTTAACACTTTTAGCTCCTTCTCTTTTAACAACGTCTATAGCTGCAACTGCAGAACCACCAGTAGCTAACATTGGGTCTACAACTATCATATCTCTTTCGTTTATATCCTTAGGGAATTTGCTGTAATATTCAACTGGTTTTAAAGTTTCTGGGTCTCTGTATAGACCAACATGACCAACTTTAGCAGCTGGAACTAATGAAAGTAATCCGTCTACCATTCCTAATCCCGCTCTTAATATTGGAACGATACCTAATTTTTTACCAGCTATTACTTTAGCTTTAGTCTTAACAAGTGGAGTTTCTATTTCAACTTCTTCAAGTGGAAGATCTCTTGTTATTTCGTATCCCATAAGCATAGTTATTTCTGTTAATAATTCTCTGAAATCTTTTGCTCCAGTGTTTTTATCTCTCATTAAAGTTAATTTGTGCTGAACTAATGGATGATCCATTATTACTACTTTGTTCATATAGATAAGCCTCCTAAAATTTTAATATGTTAAACAATAAAAATTGTTTTATGCGTAATCGATTATTAATATACACACACTTTTTCATATTATACCAAAAATCTTAACATTTTTCATCTGTTTTTTGTATTTTGCTTAAAAATAATAAAATTAATTCATTTTATTATTAAAAATTCAAAATAAATTCATACAAAAACACGAAAATTCTTTAATTATTTTGATTATATCTTCGTGTTTTTATATCCTCTCTCTGCTGATTAACAGCTTTATTCAAAATATCGCCCTCTAAATATTCGACCATATCCAAATAATCTAGAGATTCATTAAAATATCCTATATTTGACGCTGCTGTAGACAGAGATAAATAATATGCATTTTTAGCGTCTTTAGTACGAGGATGATTTAAAATATTTTTTAAATCACAGTATAATTGGTAATCATCTTTTGCCTCATTATACTTTTCAATAATTTTATTGTACTCCTCTGTAAATTTTTTATTCTTTCTTTTTTCACTAGAAGTTGCAAGTGCAGAAAACAATACGAAATGTACAATCCAAACAGCGACAACTATAACAGTGAAAAGCAAAGTACTTTTTATACGATTTATAAAACAGATTGGAATTAGTAGAGCCAATATTAAAGTAGAAACATAGACAAACGACGACTTTCTATTTTCCCACTTTATTCCACTGTACTTTTTGCTACTCATATCATTTAGATTTTTGGATGCAAGTACAGAAATAATATACCCTAGATTTTCTGTCTGATTTGGTAGATTATTGTTGCTTTTCTTACTTGCATATAATTGATATCTCGTTCCGCTCTTAAATTGGATAATTATCTTCATACCGAAAATACCATTTTTCAAGGCAATTCCCTGCATATCTTTAAATTTAAAGAAATGATAATCAGTCGCCTTATCGACCTTCAATTTGCTCATAAAACCAAACAAAAGCCCTTCATTATTTATAGAAATTATACAATTTTGATTAAATGATACATTATTTATCTTTTGAATAACGGCAAGGATTAAATGATTGGGAATAGAATAAATCTCTTTAGACACATTTGGCAAAACTTGCTCTGTCATAACTTTATATAAAATCTCTTCATCGTACATAAGCTTCATAGGAAAAAACTCCTTTCTATAAGGACAGAACCTCCCACGACTAAAGTCACGAGCGTTCTTGGTTAGTTTAATAAAATATTATCTATAACTATATTATAACTTATAATATAAAAAACCAAATGAAAAATCTGAGGAAAATAACACTAAAATAAAAAATCTCGCGAATTACAATTTAACAAACTGCAATAAAAAGAAGCTATTTAATTATGGTAAATAAATTTACAATGCATTGCCGAAGAATAACATGCATCAAGGATTGCTGATTTAAAATATAAAAAAAGAGAAGTAACAAATTAACAGCGACAATGCAACTTGATTGCATGGAGCGTTAATTGTTACTTCTCTTTTTTGCTATTTTACATCTACAATTCTTAATGCGTGAGATTCGCATGCCTCCACGCATGCAGGTAATAGTCCAGCTTTTACTCTATCATTACATCCATCGCATTTTACTAATTTTTCGTTTGTAAATTTAGGTATATCAAACGGACATACAAACGAACAAATCTGGCATCCTATACAATTTTCCTCATGAGTAATTACAAAACCTGTTTCTGGATCTACAGAAAGTGCACCATGAGAGCAGTTGTTAAGACAAGTTGGATCCTCGCAATGTCTACAAGCATCTGTAATAAGTCTAAAAGTATTTGTAACAGGATTTTCAATCCTTCTCATCTTTCTGCAGCTTAAACCGCCTTTATCCGAATGAACATTTGCACAAGCTGCATGACATTTGAAGCAACCATTACAAAGGTCCATATTATAAACAATCTTTTTCAAAAATAAAACCTCCCCCAAAAAAATTCTGTCACGAAAAAAATAATACGATTTAATTTTACACGAAAGAAAGAATGTTTTCAATTACATTTGAAGGATAGAGTTATACTGCGTAACTTTTAAAAAATATGGTATAATAAAACAATGAGACAAAATTTTAGACAAATGAACGATGGAAATTATTTGATAAAAAGAAAAAGAAAAAAGTAATTGATTTTAATAATAATTTGAAATGGAGGAATAAGATGGAAGTAGATAGAAAAAAACTTACGCCCATGATGAAACAGTATATGGAAACGAAAGATAGATATAAAGATTGTATACTATTTTACAGATTAGGCGACTTTTATGAAATGTTCTTTGACGATGCGATAGTCGCTTCAAAGACACTAGAAATAGCACTTACAGGAAAAGCTTGTGGATTAGAAGAAAGAGCTCCAATGTGTGGGGTACCTTTTCATTCTGCCAATTCATATATATCAAAATTAGTCGAAAACGGATACAAAGTTGCAATAGGTGAACAGCTAGAGGATCCAGCTAAAGCAAAAGGAATAGTAAAGAGAGATGTTATAAGGGTTATAACTCCGGGGACAGTTCTTGACGGATCACTTTTAGAAAACAAGAAAAACAACTACCTAATGTCTATATACAGAAACAAAAATATGATCGGGTTATCATATGTAGACATAAGTACAGGAGAATTAAATGCGACTTATCTAAACGAGGATAAAATAGTTGAAGAAATAGCAAAGGTAAATCCTTCTGAGATAATATTAAACGACCCTTCATTTATTGATAAGATAAGAGATATTGCAACAGTTGGAAATATATACATAAATGAAAGCTTTGACGATGATATGGAAGATGAGTCAATAATATTTGATTACTTCCCAAGTGAATATATAGAAACATTGGATTTAGATAACGACGGACTTATAAAGAAAAGTATAGCTATAATCCTAAACTATATATATTCTACTCAGAAGCAGATAACGTCTAATATGAGCTCTATAAACGTGTACAACTCATCAGAATATATGGTACTTGATATGTTCACAAGAACAAATCTTGAGCTTACACAGACTATAAGAGGTGGAAAGAAAAAAGGATCACTGCTTCATGTATTAGACAGAACATCTACTTCAATGGGTGGTAGACTTCTTAGAAAATACGTAGAACAACCACTTATAAACAAAGAAAAAATAGAGTACAGATTAAACATAATAGAAGAAATAAACGACAATTATATTCTAAAAGAAGACTTAATTGAAACACTAAAGAAAATTTACGATATAGAGAGAATCTGTGGGAAAATAGCATTTGAAAAAGTTACTCCTAAGGAATTAATCAACTTAAAACACTCTATAGAAAAATTACCTCTATTAAAAGATACAGTTGAAAACTCAAACTGTGTAATCCTAAAAGAGTACATAGATGGAATGGACACATTAGAGGATATTTATGAATTAATAGAGGATTCTATAAAAGAGGAGCCTGCGATTACAATAAAGGACGGAAATATAATAAAAACAGGCTATAACAAGGAGCTTGACGAGCTTAGAGATATTTCTAAAAATGGAGCAAATATAATAAAAGATATAGAAGCTAAGGAAAAAGAAAGAACTGGGGTTAAATCATTAAAAATAGGATTTAATAAAGTTTTTGGATATTATATAGAAATTACTAAAGCTAATTTATCTCAGGCAAATATTGATGAAAGTTATATAAGAAAGCAAACACTTAGCAATGCAGAGAGATTTATCACTCCAGAGCTAAAAGAAATAGAAGAAAAAATTCTAAATGCTGAAGAAAAAATAAAAGCTATAGAATATGAAATCTTTACAGAAATTAGAAGTGCTGTTTATAGAAATATAAATAGAATACAGGAAGTTGCTCATATTGTTGCAAATGTCGACGTATATGCAGCACTTGCAGAAACAGCTTCACAAAATGGATATGTAAAACCAAATATAAACAACGAAAATAGATTAGAGATAAAAAATGGTAGACATCCAGTTGTAGAAAATATCGTCGGAATAGAAAACTTTGTTCCAAATGATACGTATTTAAAAACTGGAGAAAATACTATAAACATAATCACAGGTCCAAATATGTCAGGTAAATCTACATATATGCGACAAACTGCGATAATTGCACTTATGGCTCACATAGGTTCATTTGTCCCAGCAGAATATGCTGATATTCCAATAATGGATAGAATATTTACAAGAGTTGGAGCGAGCGACGACTTATCTCAGGGACAGTCTACATTTATGGTTGAGATGAATGAAGTTTCAATGATTTTAAAAAATGCTACAGACAAGAGTTTAGTTATACTTGATGAAATAGGTCGTGGAACTAGTACTTACGACGGAATAAGTTTAGCTTGGTCTATAGTTGAGTACATTCAGAAAAATATAAAATGTAAGACATTATTTGCAACTCATTACCACGAGCTTACAGACCTTGAAGATGAGTTTGATGAAGTTAAGAACTATTCTATAGGTGTTAAAGAAGATGGGAATGATGTAATATTTCTTAGAAAAATAATTCCTCAGGCAGCAGATAAAAGTTATGGTATATATGTTGCTAAGCTGGCAAAACTTCCAGATGAGGTTATAAACAGATCTTCTGAGATACTTTCTGATTTAGAAAAGAACCACGTAAGCAATATGAGTGTATTAAATGCATTATCTTCTGATAGAGAAAACAGTAAAATTGTACAAAATGTTGTACATATAAACGATAGAGTTGCTGAAAAATCAGCTTATGATAATGAAGATTTAAAACTAGAAATAGGCAATCTGAAAACAGAAAACAGTAGTTTAAAAAATTATAACGATAACTTAAACGATAAAAACAAAAAACTTGAAAGCTCAAATATAAAATTAAACGAAGCAAGAAAAGAATTAGAATTAAAAAATAATGAGATAAACAATAGAAATAAAGAACTTGAAGAAAAGATAGATTCGCTTTCTAAACAATTAAAAGAAAAACAGTCTAAAAAGAGCAAAAAAGTGGAATACAGTACTTCAGGAGTTCAGATTTCATTTGGAAGTATGGAAAAGAGTAAATTAGAGGAAGAGGTACTATCTCTAAATCTGATGAATATGACTCCACTTGATGCTATGAACAAAATATTCGAGCTTCAGAAAATAGCTCAGGAAGAAAGCTCAAAATAAATTGTTAGGAGGATTATTATGAAAAATAGAATAAACCTGCTAGACGAAATAACTATAAACAAAATTGCAGCTGGAGAAGTTGTTGAAAGACCATCATCTATAGTGAAGGAATTGGTTGAAAACTCAATAGATGCTGGTGCTGATAGGATAATAATTGAGGTTGAAAACGGTGGAAAGTCACTTATAAAAATAACAGACAACGGATGTGGAATTCCTTCAAGTGAGGTTAAAAAGTGCTTTTTAAGACATGCAACTAGTAAAATAGACAAAATAGACGACTTGTTTAATCTATTTACGCTTGGATTTAGAGGAGAGGCACTTGCTTCTATCTGTGCAGTGTCAAAGCTTGAAATGACTACAAAATTTGAGGATGAAGCTGTTGGAACAAAAATCACTCTAGTTGGTGGAAATATAGAAGCAAAAGAAGCTGTTGGTGCAAATACTGGAACATCTATCGTGATTAAAGATTTATTCTTTAATACTCCAGCGAGAAAAAAATTCCTAAAAACAGACCATGCTGAGCTTATGAATATCACAGACATTGTGAACAAGCTTGCGATAGGATATCCAAATGTAAAATTTAGATACCTTAATGCAGGAAAACTAATGGTCAACACTCCAGGAGATGGAAAACTAGTAAGTGCTGTTAGAAGCATATATAGCAGAGAAGTTTCTGAAAACTTGATTGAAATAAACTATGATTGCAGCCTTTTCAAAATAGATGGATACATAGGAAATAACAATATATACCGCTCAAACAGAAATCTACAGCATGTATATATAAATGGAAGATTTGTAAAAAGCAAGATAATTTACGATGCGATTGCAAATGCGTATAAATCTATAATTCCTATAAATAAGCACGCAGTTTGTTTCATAAACTTGTACCTTGATCCACAGAAGGTGGATGTAAACATACACCCAGGCAAGATTGAGGTTAAGTTTGAAAAGGAAAACGAGATAAAATTAGAAATAATGGAATATATTAGGGCAAAACTGCTTAAACAAAGCCTTATTGGTAAGTATGAAACATTTGACAGAGTTCCTAAGGATAGGGCAGTAAAACAAGACTTTAGCGGTAATGCATTTAAAAATCAGGATTTTGGAAATACTACGACTAATTTTAGTGAAACAAATACAAAACTTGACGATAAAAATATTAAACCGATAGACTTATCTGATGAGGTAGATGTAAATTCATTTATTAAGTTAGATGATTTTGAGGAGAAAAAGAAAAAAGAAATAAAAAATAAATCTAATGCAACAAAGAATAGTTCATTTAAAAACTATGATAATAAAACAAATAAAAGAGAAAGCTATTCTAGTGGGTTTAGTAGTTATAACAGCGATGTGGATAACTATAAAAACAACTACAGTAGTGCTGTAAAAATAGAGGATAATGATAAAATATCTGAAACTGAATCACAGATGGCATTCACAGCAGATGGTGCAATACTTGATTCAGAAAAGAGAGACGAAATAGAGAAAAAAGAAGCTGGATTCTCTCTTAAATATTATAAAGTTGTTGGAGTAGTATTTGATACATATATAGTACTTCAAAAGGGAGAATCTATGTATCTAATGGACCAGCACGCAGCACATGAGAGAGTTCTGTTTGAAAGATATATGAACGCATTCCACAAAAGAGAAGTACACATGCAGATGTTATTAGATCCAATTGTGTTAGAGCTATCAAGCGTGGATATGCTACAAGTTGAAAAAAACTTAGATATATTTAGAAACTTTGGATTTGAAGTAGAAATATTTGGGATGAATAATATCCTGATAAGAGGTGTACCTAACCTATTTGGAACTCCGCAATCGGAAAAATTCATCTTAGAATTGATAGACAACATAGATAAAATATCAAATAACTACGATTTAAAAGATGATAGATTTGCGATAATGGCTTGTAAATCGGCGATTAAAGCAAACGATAGAATTCAAAATATAGAAATAGAATCTCTATTTAGACAACTTGAAAAATGTGAAAATCCATACACTTGCCCACATGGAAGACCTACAATGGTAGAAATTTCTAAAGTTGAAATAGAAAAGATGTTTAAAAGAATAATGTAGAAAAATAAGAAGGGAGGGGTATTATGACAACACCACTAATAATCCTTACTGGACCTACTGCAGTTGGAAAGACAGATCTTTCAATACAGCTTGCAAAGGCAGTTGATGCAGAAATCGTATCTGCAGACTCAATGCAGATATACAAATATATGGACATAGGTAGTGCAAAAGTAACTGAAGAAGAAATGCAGGGAGTGAAGCACTATCTAGTAGATGAAATAGAGCCAGATATGCCTTTTTCTGTATCTGAATACAAAAGAATGGCAGAAGAATACATAGATGAAATTTCTAGTAGAGGAAAAAATGTAATAGTCACTGGAGGAACAGGACTTTATTTAAACTCTTTAATATACGATATGGACTTTGGAAAATCTGACGCAAATCAGGAACTAAGAGAAGAATTAAACAAAGAACTTGAAGAAAATGGACCTGCGTATATGTACGAAAAACTAGTTTCATTAGATAAAGAAGCTGCTGAAAGAATTCATCCAAACAACACAAAAAGAGTTATAAGAGCAATAGAAGTTGCTATGAGTGGAGAAAAGATGAATGACTTCTCAAAAGATTTAAGATACAATAAAAAGTATAGACCAATTATAATAGTTTTAAATAGAGATAGACAGGCATTATATGATAGAATAAATCTAAGAGTTGATATAATGCTAAAAAATGGTTTAATTGAAGAAGTTAAAGGACTTCTTGAAAAAGGATACACAAAAGATATGATTTCTATGCAGGGAATCGGATACAAAGAAATTATAAAATACTTCGATGGAGAGTACACTCTTGACGAAGCTATAGAAATAATAAAAAGAGATTCTAGACGTTATGCAAAAAGACAGCTAACTTGGTTTAGAAGATACGAAGATGCAAAATGGTTTGAAATTGATAAATTTGATTCAGCCGAAGAATTAAAAGATGCAGTTGTTTCTTATGTCAAAGAAATGCTTTAGTAAGAAAAAGTTTTGATTTTAAATAAATTATTTTAGGGGGATTAGAAAATGAAAAATACAGTATTAAACTTACAGGATTTATTCTTAAATCAGGCGAGAAAAGAGAAAAAAACTGTTTTCATATATCTTGTTAATGGTGTAAAGGTCAAAGGAACTGTAAAAGGATTTGACAGCTATGTTATTCTATTAGAGGGAGAAGATAAGAAACAGAGCTTAATATACAAACACGCTGTATCTACTGTTCAGCCAGTAGATAATATAAGCATAATATACTAAGATACAAAGAAAAAGGAGCAAGAAATGTTAGATATTACAAGAGATTTTTTAAAAGAACACTACAATATAGACGATGAAATGATGAAATTCTCAGAAGAGGTTATGGAAGACATCAAATTTAAATTTGATGAGATCAAAGAAATAAGAGAATACAATCAGTATAAAGTATTAAGAGCTATGCAGGAAGCCAATTTAAGTGATAACCACTTCAACTGGACTACTGGATACGGATACAATGACCTAGGTAGAGAAAAAATAGAAGAAATATACGCAAAAGTATTCCATACAGAAGATGCACTTGTTAGACCTATAATAGTTAATGGTACTCATGCTCTATCATTAACTGTTCAGGGGTTAGTAAGACCAGGAGATGAAATACTTTCTATAACATCAGCACCATACGACACTCTTCAGGGAGTTATAGGTATAAGAGAAGAAAAAGGATGCCTAAAAGAATACGGTGTTACATACAGTCAGTTAGATTTTAGAGAAGATGGAAATATAGATATAGATGGTATAGAAGCTAAAATAAATGACAGAACTAAATTAGTTATGATACAGAGATCTAAAGGATATGAATGGAGAAAATCTTTATCAATAGAAGATATAGAAGAAGCTGTTAAAGAAGTTAGAAGAGTTAAACCAGAAGTTATAATAATGGTTGATAACTGCTACGGTGAGTTCTTAGATACTAAAGAACCAACAGATGTTGGGGTAGATATAATGGCTGGATCATTAATCAAAAACCCAGGAGGAGGACTTGCTTTAACTGGTGGATATATAGTTGGTAGACATGATTTAGTTGAACAGATATCATATAGATTAACTTGTCCTGGTATAGGTAAAGAATGTGGTCTTACATTTGGAACTACAAGAAGTGTACTTCAGGGATTCTTCATGGCTCCATATGTTGTATCTCAGGCTGTAATGGGTGCCATATTCTGCGCTAGAGCATTTGAAAAATTAGGATATAAAGTACTTCCAGCTTATGACGACTTAAGAAGTGATATAATCCAGTGTGTTCAGCTTGGAAGTCCAGAAGAAGTTGTTAGATTCTGTGAAGGTGTTCAGTATGCAGCTCCAGTTGATTCATTCGTTACACCAGTTCCATGGGCAATGCCAGGGTACGAAGATGAGGTTATAATGGCTGCAGGAGCTTTTGTTCAGGGTTCTTCAATAGAATTAAGTGCTGATGCACCAATAAGACCACCATACAATGTTTACTTCCAGGGTGGACTTACATTTGACCATTCTAAGATGGGTACATTAAAGGCTATAGAGAGAATAAAAGATCTACATAGAGAACAGGGGAAATAAGTAAAATAAGAGGTTGATGCAATTTTTTGCAAAAACCTCTTTTTTTATTTATCTAAAAAGATAGAAAGTATATTAAAAGATAAAGAAGTTGTTTAGGTTGGAGGTATGAATTTTAATGTAAGTTTTGATACACCAGTTAAGCCAGATGATAATAAACCAAATCCTGATGAACAGCAGAACCCCGATGAACAGAATCCAAGTGGAAAGAATACAGCTCCTGTATTAACATCAAGAAATAAAATATATGTTATAGATAATGGTGCTAAAATTGATTTTAATAGATATGGAGTTAAAGCTTTAGATGCAGAAGATGGTGATATAACTAATAAAGTTGTGTTCACAAATTTACCTGACACAACAGTTTAGGGTGATTACAAATTCTTTGCAAAAGTTACGGATAAAGGTGGACTTACATCTACATTAGAATTAAAAGTTAGAGTTAGAGGTGCAGTGGCTGATTATGATGTTAATTCAGCATCATACCAGAGAAGATTGAATGCTGAATTTGATAGACTTTTACAGAAACATAGAGCAAATAGAAATCCAATTTCATTAGAAAGTAGAACTAGTGAATTAGCAAGATTAAAAGCTAACCATATGGCTGATTTAGGTTATTGTGGACATACTTATGATGATAATCAGACAAAGCTTTATACGGATAGATGGAGAAAGGGCGACACTATGGGATACAAACTTTGGGTTTGGGATATCTATCCAGATGTTCAGGGTGACGGCAAAGGTTCAATATGTCCTTTAGGTGAAAATGTGTATATGAGTTCTGGATATAGATTAAAACCAGAAGATTTAGCTAATCATATCTTCACATCATGGGTAGATTCTCCTATGCACAATGATGCTTTACTTTCTGAACAGGTGGATTATTATGGATTTCATGTTACAAAAGCTAGTAATGGTAAGATTTATGCTGCTTATGATATTAGTGAGCTTGTTACTTGGAATACAATAAAATAAATATAAATTAGTGATATAATATGAAATTTAAGAAAAAGGTAGTACAGTAACATTTGTAGCGTAAATAAGGGAGCAATTGCTCCTTTTTATTTTGCAAATTATTCAAAAGAATTTAAATACTAATAATAATTGTTTTTATAGAAAAATTTTAATAAAATATTTGTTAGCAACTATTTACTAAAAAACTTAAATATGTTATTTTAAATATGGGATATTTTCCTAAAATTCTAAAAATTATTTCAAAAAAGGAGAGATATTTATGAAATTTAGAGAAAAGGCAAGTGCTTTAGTATTATGTGCAGTATTACTAGGAACTTCTATTGTTCCAGTATCTGCAGCAAATAAGGATGAAATAGTAGGGTCAAACAGATACGACACTGCTGCAAAAATTGCTGATAGAATGGGAAATTATGATACAGCAATACTTGTAAATTCAGATAAAAGCTTAGCAGATGGACTTTCTGCGTCTTCGTTAGCAGGTAAAGAAAACGCTCCAATACTATTGGTAAGACAGAATTCTATACCATCAGAAACATTATCTAGACTTCAAAATGTAAAGAAAGTTTACATAATCGGTGGTACTGCTGCAATAAGCAAAAATGTTGAAAACCAACTACAGGGTAAAGCAATTCAGAGAATAGAGGGTAAAAATAGAATTGATACTTCAGAAAAAGTTGCTGCACTTGTAGGAAACTATGATGAAGCATTTATAGTTAATGGAAACAAAGGTGAAGCAGATGCAATGTCTGTAGCAGCTGTAGCAGCTAGAGATAAAGCTCCAATACTATTAACTAATGGAAATTCAACAAATCAGCAAAAGAGATCTGGAGTTAGCTATTATGTTGTTGGAGGAGAAGCAGTTGTTTCAAGTTCATTAGTAAATAAATTTGGAGCAGTAAGATTAAGTGGTTCAAATAGATATCGGACTAACAAAGTTGTAGTAGAAAAATTCTATGCTAATTCAGATAAATTATACTTTACAAAAGGCGACAAATTAGTAGATGCTCTTACAGTATCTTCTTTAGCAAAAACTGATGGTGTAGTTTTTGTATCTAGTACTTCAGATAAGAGTATATTAAATAATAAATCTACACTAATTCAAGTAGGTGGAATGGATAAATCAATAGTTGATTCTATATTTGAAAATGAAGATAAAGTAGATAAATCATCTTTAGTAGTGGGAAATGACTATGCTGAAATAATGAGATGTGAAGATTTCCCATTTGAGCAATATAAAATAAAAGCAACTGATATAGATGGTACTGACATAACCCATAAAGTTAAATGGATAGGTACAGGTGGTCCTGATGAAAAACCTCTTCATGAAATTGATACAAGCGTAGCAGGTGGATTTCCAATAGAATTTTATGTAACATTAAAAGATGGAAGAGTTTTACATGAACCAGGATTCCTTGCTGTTGGAACAGATTTAAATGATGAAAAACCAGAAGGAAATGAACCTAGTACAAATATAAATGTAAACTCTGAAGCTTATCAGGCGGAATATAGAAAAGAATTCTATAAATTAATAAATGAGCATAGAGTTTCTAAAATAGTACAGCCTCTAACACCAGAATATGGATTAGAAAGATGGGCATATTTAAAATCTAAACACATGGCAGATAATAATTACTTTGATCATAAATATAATGGACAAATGATAGATGATATGTATCCTAATGAGGGTGGAAGTGTTATGTTATCTGGAGAAAATATATTCTACTCTTTTGGACGTAATTTAACAGCAAAAGAATTTGCAAAATATTCATTTGAAAACTGGAGAGAATCTGATGGACACAATAGAAATATGTTAAGTAGTTCATATAATCATGTAGGTGTTGCAGTTTATCAGTCAAATGATGGTAAGATTTATGCAACTACTGACTTTGGATGGTAATATATTATCAAAAGTAATTTAATTAACTAAAAAATATTAATATAACAAAATTATATTACTAAAAATAGAGAGCTTCGGCTCTCTTTTTTTGTTGATATATAAAAAATAAAACTTTTAAACATCAAATAATTAAAGTAATAAGTTTTTTATCTAACTTAATAAAATTTCTTAAAAACTAATTATACATGATATAATAAAAACTGTGAAAATAAATTAAATATTATGAAAGGAAATTAAAAATGGAAAATAAAATTAAAAATATAGTTAATGAAAATAGCAGAGAAATGATTGAATCAATCAAAGCTGCTGTAAGAATAAATAGTGTTATGGATGAAGATACAGCAACAGAATCAATGCCTTTTGGTAAGGGAGTAGACGAATCTCTTAGAAAAACTTTAGAAATAGCAGAATCTCTAGGGTTTAAGACTGTATACAAAGACGGATACTATGGATATGCAGAAATTGGAGAAGGAGAGGAGCTTATTGGAATATTAGGGCATATAGATGTTGTTCCTATAGGAGATGAATCTAAGTGGAAATTCCCTCCATTTTCAGCAACTGAAGAAGATGGATACATATACGGAAGAGGAACTCAGGACGACAAAGGACCTACAATAGCTGCAATGTACGCTGTTAAGGCTCTTTTAGATGCTGGGGTTAAGTTTGGCAAAAGAGTTAGATTTATAATCGGTGGTGACGAAGAAAATTTATGGAGATGTATTGCAAAATACACAGAAAATGGTGAAGAAATACCATCTATGGGATTTACACCAGATTCTTCATTCCCAGTGACAAATGCAGAAAAATCTCTAGTGCAGTTCTATTTAAGAGGAAAAGGATCTAAAGATTTAAGTTTAAATATATCTGGAGCATTAAATGCAGTTCCTGGAGTAGCTAATTATACTGGAGAACTTGCCGACAAATTAGCAGAAAAACTAGATGAGTTAAAATTTGAATATGAAAAAGATGGAGAAAGCATAACTGTTATTGGGAAAAGAGTACACGCTGCATCTGCTGACAAGGGAGTAAATGCAATAGAAAGACTTTGTAAAGCTCTTTATGAAATAGGTGTAAAAGATGATGTTGTAAGATTTGTTGCCGAATTATCTGACTCAGTTGGTAGCAAGATACTTCCTAATTGCGTAGATGACGTATCTGGGACACTTACTCTAAACTTAGGCGAGCTTATAATAAACGAAAAAGAATCTAAGATAGGGTTTGATTCAAGAGTACCTGTAAAATTCACTATAGAAGATTTAGAAAATGCAGTAAAAGAAAATGCTGCTAACTATGGACTTGAATTTGAAGAGTTTGATAGACTAAAATCTCTTTATGTTCCAGCAGATTCTGAGCTTATAAAGACACTTGTATCTGTTTACGAACAGGAAACAGGACTTGAAGGAACACCAAAATCATCAGGTGGAGCTACTTATGCAAAAGCTCTTGATAACTGTGTAGCTTTTGGAGCAATGTTCCCATTTGATGAAAAAACTGAGCACCAGGAAAATGAAAGAGTAAACATAAAAAATATGATAAAAGCTACTGAAATATATGCTTTATCTGTCTATAGATTACTAGAATTATAGATTTTATTAATATATTAGCTAGTATATAGAAAACTTTAAAAAACTTTAAAAAACTTTATCTTAAAAAATACTTTAAGCAGACTTTGAATAAATATAAAAAATATTTTTTTGTTAAAAAAATAGTTAAATATTCTTTATTTAATAAAGAAAAGATAGAAACAACTTTAATACAACAACAAAGTTTTTAGTCGAAAGTTCAGATAAATTTGAAAAATATCAAAAAATTAAGTTGAAAATTATAAAAAATTTTACTAACATAAAAATAAATAGTATAAAACGACAAATATATTGAATTTTAAAATGCAAGCGTTATAAAAAATGCTTGCATTTTTTTATTTTTGCTAGAAAATGAATCTAATATAAAATAATAGTGAATATAAATAGAGCGAATTAGAATTTAGTATGATTATTTCTAAGTTTAAAAAAACATACTATTTACAATGATTGAAATTTCAACAAATATACTATGATAAGGATAAAAAATAGAAGTTTTTTCATGTATAAATATTTATTGTCTAAAAAATGAAAGATTACTTTATAAAGAAGTTACAAATTGTAATTATTTGATTAATTTTCAGAAAAATGATAAAGTATATAACAATAACTAATAGATAATATAAGGAAAAGTAAAGGAAGTGTTCAGTTATGATTGAATTTAAAGATGTATCAAAATCATTTAAAGACAAAAAAGTACTGGATAATGTATCTTTCAATATTGAAGAAGGGGAATTTGTTTGTATAATCGGAGGAAGTGGATGCGGTAAAACAACTGCCTTAAAGATGATTAACAAATTAATACTCCCAACAGACGGAACTATATACGTTAATGGAAAGGATATAAGTAAGGAAAACGAAATAGAGCTTAGAAGAAATATCGGATATGTAATCCAGCAGACAGGGCTTTTCCCTCATATGACAGTTAGGGAAAATATCGAATTAATACCAAAAATAAAGAATAAAAGAAACAAGGAAAAAGAAGGAAAAAAAGAAGAAGCTGAAAAACTTCTAGAAAATGTAAGAAATGTGCTTACAATGGTTGGGCTTAATCCAGATGAATATATGGATAAATATCCAGTTCAGATGAGTGGTGGTCAGCAGCAGAGAGTTGGAGTTGCAAGAGCATTTGCAAGTAATCCGGACATAATATTAATGGACGAACCATTTAGTGCACTGGATCCAATAACAAGAAACCAGTTACAAGATGAGCTTGTAGCATTGCAGGACAAATTAAGAAAAACAATAGTCTTTGTAACTCATGACATGGGTGAAGCTATAAAACTAGCTGATAGAATTTGTATATTAAATGAAGGAAAAATTCAGCAGTTTGATACTCCAGAGCAGATATTAAAACATCCAGCAAACGACTTTGTTTTAAACTTTGTCGGAAAGAAACGTATCTGGGACTCTCCAGAGCTTATAAAAGCAGAAGATATAATGATAGAAAATCCTATAGTTTGTATATCAAGACTAAAAGCTATCAAAGCTCAAAATATAATGAGAGAGCACAGAGTCGATAGTTTAATGGTAATAGACGAAAATAGAAAATTCTTAGGTAAAGTATATGCATCTGATGCATCATTAGAAGTCAATAGAACAAAAAGAGTATTAGATATAATGGATACAAATTGCGTATCTGTATCACCTAGAGATTCTATAGTAGGTGTGTTAAATAAAGCAAAGGAATTTAATATGTACACAATTCCAGTTGTGGACAATGAAAAATTAGTAGGGCTTATAACAAAGAGTACACTTGTTACAGCACTTTCTAAGAAATACGATGAAAGTGAGGTTGAATAAAAATGAGTGGTTTTATAGAATATATGCAACAAAATTCAGGAACAGTTTTAAACTTGTGTATTGAACATATACAGTTAACTGTAATAGCAATAGCTATAGCAATACTTATAGGTGTTCCTCTTGGGATACTTATAACATACTTCAAACCAGCTAAGAAACCTATAATGGGTATGACTAATATCATACAGGCAATACCTTCAATGGCTCTTTTAGGGTTTATGATTCCTCTATTTGGGATAGGTACAAAGCCTGCAATAGTAATGGTTACTCTATACTCATTACTACCAATTATAAAAAATACAGTTGCAGGACTTAACAACATTAACCCAGATACAATAGAGGCAGCAAAAGGTATAGGACTTGATAGATTCCAGATACTATACAAGGTACAGATACCGCTAGCTGCTCCAGTTATAATGGCAGGGGTTAGAATAAGTGCCGTTGGTGCAGTTGGTCTTATGACACTTGCAGCATTCATAGGTGCTGGAGGACTTGGATACCTAGTATATGCAGGTATTCGTACAGTAAATAACGCACAGATACTAGCAGGTGCAGTGCCAGCTTGTATACTTGCATTATTGATAGACTACATATTCTCAGTACTTGAAAGAGTAGTTACTCCTAAAAATTTACAGCTTTCTGTAAATAGAAGTAAATTCGCAAAAGTTATGGATAAAGTTGT
This sequence comes from Peptacetobacter sp. AB800, assembly GCF_047807365.1. NCBI lineage: Bacteria > Bacillati > Bacillota > Clostridia > Peptostreptococcales > Peptostreptococcaceae > Peptacetobacter > Peptacetobacter sp. AB800. The sequence goes on from NZ_JBLOUI010000020.1 coordinate 39,554, forward strand.
AGTTGCAGTGCTTTGTGTAGCACTTATTGGAAGTTTTGTATTTAGTGCGTTGACAAAGGTAACTTCAGACAGAGAAATTACAATAGGTAGTATGGACTTTACAGAACAGGAAATTCTAAACTACATATTAAAATATTATATAGAAGATAATAGTGATATTAAGGTAAATCAGTCGCTTTCACTTGGAGCATCTTCAATAGTGCTAGATGCTATTAAAGGTGGAGATGTAGATTTATACGTAGACTACACAGGAACAATATACGGAAGTGTTCTTGGAAAAGAGCCTAATAGCGATGTTGAAGAAGTTTATAATACAGTAAAAGATGAAATGAAATCTCAGTACAACTTAAATGTATTAAAATCATTAGGATTTAATAATACATATACATTAGCTGTTAAGAAAGAAACTGCAGAAAAATACAACCTAGAAACAATTAGCGATTTGGCTAGAGTTTCTAATAAGTTGGTATTCTCTCCAACACTTACATTTGTCGAAAGAAAAGACTGTTTAGTAGGTCTTCAGAAAGCTTATCCAGTAAACTTCAAAGATATAGTTCCAATAGATGGATCTCCAAGATATACAGCTTTAATGAGTGGCGAATGTGATGTTATAGATGCATATTCAACTGACGGACTTCTTAAAAAATTCGATTTAAAGGTACTAAAGGATGATAAACAATTCTTCCTACCTTATAATGCGATACCTATTACAAATGACAGGGTAAAAGAAGACTTTCCAGAAGTTGAAAAGCTTTTAAATGAGTTAGGTCAGTATTTGAATGAAGAAACAATGGTAGACTTAAACTACAGAGTTGATGAATTGAAACAGAAACCATCAGATGTAGCTAAGGACTTCCTACAGGAAAAAGGATTAATTAAATAAGAAATATGAGACTGTTGCAAATTTTGTAGCAGTCTTTTTTTAGTTGCGATGTATTTTTATATTTATTATAATATTAAAGTAGTAAAAATAAATTTAAAAGCAATTATATTTAATATGATTTTTTTATTATTAGTTCAAGGGGGTAAGAAAAATGGCAGAAGAGAATAAGATGGGAGTTATGCCTATAAATAAACTATTGATTACTATGTCGTTGCCTATTATGATTTCGATGCTTGTTCAGGCACTATATAATATAGTAGATAGTATGTTTGTTGCGCAGATTAATGAGGATGCGCTGACTGCGGTATCTTTAGCGTTTCCAATACAGAATCTTATGATTGCGGTTGCTACAGGTACAGGTGTTGGTATAAATGCGCTGCTTTCAAGAAGTTTAGGAGAAAAGAATAGGGAACAAGCAAGTGCAGCTGCTAATAATGGTGTATTTTTAGCAATTATGAGCTGGGTGGCATTTTTAGTAATAGGAATGTTATTTAGCCGTCCTTTCTTTATAATGCAAAATGCTGGAGAAAGGATAACTGAGTATGGAATAACTTATATGACAATATGTTGTTCGTTATCTTTTGGGATATTTTTACAGATAACATTTGAAAGAATTCTTCAGGCAACAGGTCGTACTTTCTACTCTATGATATCTCAGCTGACAGGCGCTATAGTCAATATCATATTAGATCCGATTTTTATATTTGGATTATTTGGAGCACCAAAACTAGGTGTTGCTGGTGCAGCTATTGCAACTGTTTTTGGGCAGATGTCTGCTATGACACTTGCGATGTTTTTCAATCACAAGATAAATCACGATATAGATCTTCACTTTAGAAGCTTTAGACCATCTCTAAATATAATAGGTAAAATATATAGAGTTGGTATTCCGAGTATAATAATGGCAAGTATTTCGTCAGTTATGACATTTGGTATGAACCAGATTTTACTTACTTTTACAAAGACTTCAGCAGCATTCTTTGGAGTGTATATAAAGCTACAGAGCTTTGTATTTATGCCTATATTTGGTCTAAACAATGGTTTAGTTCCAATAGTTTCATACAATTACGGTGCGCAGAATAGAAAGCGTATATTAAAATCAATTAAATTAGCTACAACTTATGCTATTGGAATAATGATTCTTGGAACAGTTTTATTTGAATGTGTTCCTAAGGTACTTTTAGGTATATTTAATCCGTCAGAGGAAATGATTAGAATAGGAGTTCCTGGGCTTAGAATTATAGCGACACACTTTATTTTGGCAGGTGCTAGTATTGTTCTAAGTACTGTATTCCAGGCACTAAACCAGAGTTCGTTCTCGCTTATTATATCAGTTGCTAGACAGTTATTTGTACTTTTACCAGTTGCGTATTTGATGTCTAGAACTGGAAATATTAATCTTGTTTGGTTATCTTATCCGATAGCTGAGATTGTTTCACTTGTGCTTTGTTTAGGATTCTTTAAGAAGATTTACGACGAAAAGATTAAGCATATACCAGATGGAACAACTTGTTAATAATAAAAGGACAAGAGTATAACTACTCTTAGCTCCAGGCTTCAGCGCCCCACACTGTTAGAGTAACATATTTAGCAGTTGTGGGGCGCTTGTAGTATTGTCGCTTTTTAGCAGTTATACTTCTTGTCCTCAGTTTATTATCTTGCAAAGCTTAATTCATTTGTTGAAGAATAGTTAAGGAGTTTTTTATGTTATCGTGATAAAATTTGGTGTTAAAAGATAAACTCTGAAAAAATATTTATTATATTCGTACAATTCTCTTTTAAATTTTTCCTATAATGTGGTAAAATTTAGTTAAAGCTAAAACAATATCTATAATATAATAGAAAAAATTGGAGGTATTTATTATGGAAAAAATATATACAACTGAACCTACTGAAATAGAACAGAAGGTGTACGATATATTAGACGAGCTTGGTGTAGACTACGGTGTTGTTGAACACGAGCCACTATACACAGCAGAAGATCTTAACAAGATAAAAGAACAGGCTCCAGGTCTTCACGCTAAGAATCTATTCCTTAGAAATGCAAAAGGAAACAAATATTATCTTATAGTTGCAGAAGACGCAAAACAAGTTAATCTTAAAGAAGTTAAAAAACTTATAGGCAGCACAAATCTTTCTTTCGCATCAGAAGATAGATTAATGAAAGTATTAAAATTAGTTCCAGGAAGTGTAAATCCATTCTCTTTAGTTAATGATGAAGAAAAAGTTGTTGAACTTTATATAGAAAAAGAACTTTTAACAGGGGAGCTTTTAAACTTCCATCCAAATGTAAACTACAAAACAGTAACTATATCTTTAGATGGTCTTAAAAAATATCTTGATTATATAGGTGTTACTTTAAACGAAATAGAATTATAGGATTTGGAGTTAAAGGATATTTTTTATGGTAGCAACATTAGTAAATTGCGGCGTTATAATAGTTGGGTGTATAGTAGGTCTTTTTATCAAAGGCGGTATACCAGAGAGATTTAATAAGATTATAATGAACGGATTGGCACTTTGTGCGATGTTTATAGGTTTTTCGGGAGCATTAGAAGGCAATAATACGATAATCACTATAGTTTCTATGGCTGTTGGTGCGTTAATCGGTGAGCTTATAAATATTGATAAATGGCTAAATAAACTTGGAGAAACAATACAGAAAAAACTTGATAAAGGTAATGGAAAAGAAAGTAGAATTGCAGAAGGTTTTGTAAATGCTAGTTTATTATTCTGTGTAGGTGCGATGTCTATAGTTGGAGCGCTTCAGGCAGGACTTGCTGGCAATTACGATACTATTTATGCAAAGACTGTACTAGATGGAGTTAGTTCTATAATATTCTCTGCTTCTATGGGGATAGGGGTTATATTTTCATCTGTGACAGTTCTTTTATATCAGGGTGGGATTACGCTATGTGCGTCGTTCTTATCTGGAATTTTAAGTCAGGCTGTTATAGCAGAGATGACTGCTGTTGGAAGTTTGATGATTGTTGGACTTGGACTTAATCTTTTAGAGGTTACTGATATAAAAATAGCGAATCTATTGCCGGGGATATTGGTGCCGGTAGTGTTGGGACTAATAGGACTAGTGTAAAAATTTAATACGAAATATATAAAAAAAGGAACCCCCCAGTAAAACTGGGGGTTCTTCATTTGACGCCTATAAGGCTCAACTTCCAGCTACGCTTCAAAGCGTATGTCGGTCCGCCACTCGCTAACTACTTCTG